>DUPB01000047.1 GCA_012838585.1 Bacteroidales bacterium | reverse complement strand
TTTCAGCGTAACTTTTCAGCGTAACATTTTCGGCGTTACTTTTCAGTGAAACATTTTCATCGTATCATTTCAACACGAAACCTAAGATTACAATGCCTCTTTATTGCCATTTTAAACCCCTTTTCAAACCTCCACTATTACTTCTTATAATTCTTTTATCTGCCTGTAGTAGTGCGGATAAAGTTTCACGGGAATCCCTGCAACTTATTCCTCTGCCCAACTCGGTTACCCCCCGATCAGGATCACTCGATGTTTCTAAAGGGTTTCACCTCGTGGCGGAAGGGGTGCCGGCAGATGTGGTGCTACGACTGACCGATTGGCTGAATGGTAGCCCGCTTGTTATGAACGACGATGGGCAGCCGTTGCGCCTATTCCTTTCTTGTGAGGGTGATCATATTGACGATGGTACTAACGGCGATACTAACGGCGATACTAACGGTGATAATAGCGGCGATAAAGAGGGTAATAGCGGTAACGGTCATAGCAGTGACAACGGTGGTAAAACCAACGGTGTAGACAAAGGCAACAGCATTGCCAATGAATCGTATACCCTAACGGTCAACCGAAAGGGGGTAGAGATCGGTTCGCCTTCCGAAGTGGGACTCTTCTACGGCTTGCAGTCGTTGCTTCAGCTCGTGCGAAGCGGTGACCGCATCCCCTGTGTCGAGATCAACGACCAGCCCCGCTTCGCCTACAGGGGGCTTCACATCGATGTTTCCCGTCACTTCTTCCCGCTCGATTTCCTGAAAAAGCAGATCGACGCGATGGCGCACTACAAGCTCAACATGTTCCATTGGCATTTGACGGACGCCGCGGGGTGGAGGCTTCAGGTGGATCGCTACCCCGAGCTGACCCGCATCGCGGCGTGGCGACCCCAGGCATCGTGGAAAGAGTGGTGGGCATCGGATAGGGCCTACGTGACCGAAGGGACGCCCGGTGCCTATGGCGGTTATTATATCAAGGAGGAGGTGGCTGCACTGATTCGGTACGCTGCTGAACGGCACGTTACCGTTATCCCCGAGATCGAGATGCCCGGCCATTCCGAAGAGGTGCTGGCCGTCTACCCGAATCTATCCTGCTCGGGCAAGCCCTATAGCGCTGGCGAATTTTGCATCGGGAACGAGGAGACCTTCCGGTTCCTCGAGAACGTGCTGGATGAGGTGATCGAACTTTTTCCCTCCCAATATATTCACGTGGGTGGCGACGAGGCAAGTAAAGAGCACTGGAAGCGTTGCCCCAAATGCCAGGCACGCATGAAAGGGGAGGGACTGAAAGATGAGGCGGAGCTACAGAGCTACCTTATCCGGCGCATCGAGCAGTACCTGCACTCGAAAGGGCGTGAGCTGATTGGCTGGGACGAGATACTGGAGGGGGGCCTCGATGACAGCGCGGTGGTGATGGCCTGGAGGGGCGAGGAGATAGGGATTGAGGCTGCCCGACAGGGGTATCGGGTGATTATGACGCCCGGTGAATACGCTTACTTTGATAAGTACCAGGGGATGCCCGACAAGCAGCCGGAAGCCATCGGCGGGTTCCTGCCCATCGAGAGGGTCTATGCCTACAACCCGGTACCGGATAGCTTTAACCCCGAAGAGGCGACCCGGGTGTGGGGCGTGCAGGCCAACGTGTGGGCAGAGTATATCGAGACCGAAGCGCATATGGAGTACATGATCTGGCCCCGCTTGCTGGCGATGGCCGAGGTGGCATGGACAAACCCTGAGCGGAAGTCGTGGGAGGCTTTCCGACAGCGGGTTAACCGCGAGATACCTCTCCTTCAGGAGCAGGGCTACAACCCCTACACCTTGAGCGAAGAGCCGTTCATCACGTTGTCGAGAGACACGGTGAACAGGGCGACGGCGGTGACCTTTACCACCGAGCGCTACCCTGTGGAGATCAGGTACAGTACCGATGGCTCAGAACCCGGCATGGGATCCGAGCGCTACACTGACC
>DUPB01000046.1 GCA_012838585.1 Bacteroidales bacterium | reverse complement strand
TCTCCGCGGGCGTACGCCGCGTGGAGGCCGTGACGGCCAAAGGGTGCGAAGAGTACCTTTACATGCAGGAGGACCTTTTAAGGGAGATAAAAAGTCTGTTCGAAAACGTACCCGATGTGATGCAGGCAATCCAAAAGGTGATTGGCGACAACGAGGAGATGAAGAAGCAGCTTCAAGCGTACTTGAAGGAGCGTGTAGAGCAGCTCAAGCAACAGCTGATTGATAAGCGTAAGGCGGTGAACGGGGTAACCCTCTTCAAGTTGCTGTTACCTGTTGGAGCTCCCGATACGGTTAAGGAGATCGCTTACCAGCTTCGGGGTGAGTTTCCGGAAAAGATGATGTTCGTGGCCGGGACGCTGGTCAACGATAAACCGAGCCTCACCGTTATGCTGAGTGACGACCTGGTAGCCAAGGGGCTCAATGCAAGCAATATGGTGCGTGAGGCGGCGAAAGAGATACAAGGTGGCGGCGGGGGCCAACCCTACTACGCGACCGCGGGCGGGAAAAACGCGGATGGCCTAAACGCGGCCGTGGAGCTGATCGTTAAGAAGCTCGCGGAAGCTTAGCCTTTCATCATGCGTATCTCCCTTTCGCTTTAAAACCTGACTCGCGTGAACTATTTGGTTAAAGCTGGATCAGCTTCGACAGTCGCTCCCACTCCTTGGGGAAATTGTGTGCGAAGCGGTGTACCTTTTGATCCCTACGAGCGATTTTCCACCACTTCTGCCAACGGATGGCGAAGTAGAAGGTGAGCGGCATCACGAATAGGTAAGCCAGTGCCAGGAGCCAGTCGCCGCTAATACCTCCCAGCAAGAGCGATTGCAACAGGGCGAAAATAGGCACGAAAAAGAGGCCCGAAACGTACCGTACCGAGGGGATGAACTGCTTATCCTTGAACAGCCCTTTAAGCTTTTTGTTGATTAACAGTGGGAACAACCCGTTCACGAAGCCGAACAGCGCGATGGGGGCGGTGAGGAGGAGTGCCGAGAAACGGGCGAAGAGGTTCCACTTGGAGGATCGCCTCCACACCTGGTCTTTAGGGGTGAGCCCGTTTTCCTGCAACAACTGTTTCGCCTCTTTCAGTTCCCCGATTTTTTGTTGGAACCGCTCGGGCTCCTGCTCGAAAAGGCGATCCAGTTCCCTCACGATATGGAGCGACGCCTGAAGGAAGTCGTCTTTGCAGCCGCGGAATAGTTCCTTCGCGATACGGTCGCCGTTCCAGTCAATCGCCAGGCAGTACTCGTCGTAGTATTCATCGTTCCAGATATCGACCACCATCGACTTTAACCGTGCCTCCAGCTCTTTGCGTAACTGATTGGTAGCCAGGTTGGGATTCTCGTTGTATAGCGCCTTGTATTCCGATACCTCGATGGGTTGACCGAACGTCACGTAGGCATCCGATGGGAAGTCCTTCACGTCGCGATAGTAGATGGCTACCGGCACGATTTGGCTTTGCAGCTCGAAGTCGAGGGAGTCTTCCGTGGGCAGTACGATGCGGGGTACCGCTTTCTGAATGGGGAGGAGCGACTGCTTGGGGTTATGTCTTCCCTCCGGGAAGAGGGCGATGGGGTTATTTTTTTTCAATACGCGGGCCGCGGTTCTAAAGACCTCATTGTTCCGCTCCAGGTTATCCTTCCCGTCGCGGATCCGGAAGACCGGGATGATGCGCAACCCCTTGAGCAGCCAAGCGACGAACTTCTGCTTGAAGATATCGGCTCGGGCCAGGAATACGACCTGCTTGCAGTGGTAGCTGGAGTAGACCAACATCAGGGCATCCAACAACGCGTTGCGGTGGTTCGCCGCGAAGATGACCGGCCTTTTCCTGGATACGTTCTCTTTGCGACCGACAAACACCAGTTTCCTGAAGTTCAGCCGCAAAGTGGTCTTCACCGGCAGTTTAGCCAGCGCGTAACGAATATCGTATCGGTAAATCATAACGGCAAGTTTTGTTAGAGAGGTGAAATGACCCGTGTTAACTCGTTGTTCCTTTAGCTCGTTGGCAAGGGCGAAATAACCCGCCTCCTCCAGTAAAACGCGAGCATTAAACCGGCGATAATATGCCATATGCCCCACCACGCGGCGATAAAGGCCATCCCACCCAGTTCCAGCTCGGGCGGGAAAATTCTTGGGTTGAAGATCAACGCAAGCCCCAACCCCGAGTTTTGGATACCCGTTTCAATGGAGATGGTCCTGCAATTTATCTCGTTCACCTTGAGCAATTTTGGGAAATAGTACCCGCTCACGTAGGCCAACCCGTTATGGAGAAGCACGAGGAAGAATATCAGGTGAATGTATCGAAGGAACAGGCTGAAGTTGCCCGCCAGGGCAGCCACGATGAACCCAACGAAAAAGAGGATGGAGGCGGTCTGCACCGTCTTGTCAATCCGCTTGGTGAACTTCGGGAATTTCATGCCGACGAACATGCCGAGGATTACGGGGATGCCGAGGATTAGAAAAACCGTGCGGAACATCTCTACCGGGTCGATCGTGATGGGTACCAGCAGGGGCGAGTGTTTAGCGTATAGACTGCCCCAAAAGGCGAAGTTAAAGGGTGTCATAAAGAGGCTCATCACGGTGGTGAGGGCGGTGAGGCTCACAGAAAGGGTGATGTTCGACTTGGAGATGGAGGAGATCAGGTTGGAGACGTTGCCCCCGGGACAAGCGGCGACCAGGATCATCCCCATCGCCACGGCCGTGGAGGGGCGTAGAATCAGCACCAGCAAAAAGGTGAGGGCGGGGAGGAGCACGTATTGGGAGATGACCCCCAGGATAACAGGTTTGGGATTCAGCGCCAGCGTTTTGAAGTGCTCGGGCTTGATACTGAGCGCCACACCGAACATGATAAACGCGATGGCAACGTTCATGATGTTGACGCTTCCCTGATTGAAGTTCAACTGAACCGCATCGAGTTGTTCAAGGTTCCCAAAAAGCGATAATAGCGGGGTAAACTGCATTGGACCTTTTGATTTTGAGGCACAAGGTACGAAAAAATATATTCTCTATCATTATATTTCACATTGTTTCTGTTTTAAGTACCAGTCAACAGGTCATGTGCGTCAGACTAACTCGTTACGCGACACGTGTATCTATCCAAAACTGATTTTCGCATGTTATAAACTGGAAATGAAACAACGTGCAAAAGTTGCGCTAATTTCATTACCTTTGTGGAGAAAGAAAAAACGGCATAAGAAAAACCCTATGAGCGCACCCCTTGCCGAGCGGCTGAGGCCGCGTACCCT
>DUPB01000045.1 GCA_012838585.1 Bacteroidales bacterium | reverse complement strand
GCGATCCGCCGGAGAGAACAAGGCCATGGTTCAGTGGCAAACTTACTTTCAGGGGATCAAGACGGTTGGAGAAATCGAAAGTTCCCTCGGCAGGATGATCCGTCTGCGCGAACCCCAACAGGTTGCTACCATCAACACGTAGAAAATCCACCCGTGCCGCCTCGCTGTTCAACCCCCCAGAAGCCTCAGCGCTAAAGGCCCGGTCACCGATTAGCTCTTTGGAGTTGATGTTGATAATGGCACCGCCCACGTCGCTGGAGCTCTTCCCGCTAAACACCTTGTTGACATCGATATTCTGGATAATGTCAGTTCCAAAGAACTCGAGGGCGATGTTCTTGTATTCCGGGTCTTCCGACGGGATGGGGAAGCCGTTCAGCAAGGTAGCGTTGTAGCGATCGCCCAACCCGCGGACGAACACGTTTTTCACCCCCTCTTGTCGCGATACACCCGACACGTTCGCTACCGCCGATAGGGCGTCACTTATTCCCTTTCGAGAAAGTTCGCGTGCGCCCATCGATTGGGTGGCCACCAAGGCTTGCCGTCGATCCATCAACAGGATATTCTCGCTCTCGCGATTTGCCCGAGCGATAACCTCTACCTCACCTAAACTGATGTCATCTGGAAGCAACGAGATTTGAATGGTGGTTTCTTCATTCGCACGCACCTTAACCCCCTCTATGGTATCCGTTATGTAGGCCACGTAGGAGGCGATAAGGGTGTGTTCTCCTGCGGGTACATCGCGTATCATGAAGTTGCCATCCAGGTCGGCGGCAGCTCCAATGGTGGTTCCTTCTATTACGACCGACGCCCCAATCAACGGCTCATCGGTTTTCGCATCCACTATCTTCCCTTTGATAACGCCAGTTTGGGCAAACGATCCTGCAGAAAAGGATAGGAACAGGATCAAGGGAATCATTGACATTAGAAATCTCTGTGTCACAAATAATAAAATTATTTACGCCACAAAGGTCTTTCTAAAATGTTACAGGCCAGTTACAGTCTCGTTAACTTTTGGTTAAGAAATAGGGTAGGTGACTTTTAAATTATTTATCAATGCGAAAGAAAAGTTCCCGGAATACTTACCTGGTAAAGGATTGGTTACTGGTACTATCGTTGTTTTGTTCTTGGATTCTTTCCTTTTATAGACTTATTGCCTTTTATTCTTCGCTTATTCCCCTTTGAATCCTCACCGTCCAAGCGGACTACCAGCTTCCTATCCTCCAGGTACATCCCGGTGAATGACTTCAATACCTTACCAACGACCTCTTGCGGCACTTCAAAGAGTGAGAAGCTTTTCATCACGTCAATTTTCCCTACCGGCACTTTTCCCCTCACATGGTCGTTGATAAAGCCCATCAAGATGGCCGGGTTAACACCATCGACCTTCCCCACGTTAATGAAAAGGCGGGTATACCCTCTCTCAGGTTGCCGATTTCCTTTCATCCCTTTCGATTTGCGGGAGAAAAGACCCTTCTCTTTGCGGGTAGGAGAGTCGGAGGGTTCATGAATCTCATCAGCCTGCTGGTAATAATCAATAAGCCGGTTGAACTCGAGTGACACCACCCGTTTAATGATATCCTCCTTTTCCAACCACTCTAACTTCCGAAAAATGGAGGGCAATAACCGCTCGATCTCCGCCTCGTTAACCTTCACCTTCTCGATCTTGTCCACGAAGTTAAACAACTGCTTTTCGCAGATAAGGTCGCCAGAAGGGATCGGGCGTTTTTCAAACGTCTTGTTGATCGCTTTCTCAATGCGAGCGATCTTTCCTTTATCCTTCAGGTGAACCAACGAAATGGAAGTACCTGTTTTACCGGCCCTTCCCGTCCGACCACTTCGGTGGGTGTAGATATCGTTGTCTTCCGGCAACCCGTAATTGATGATATGCGATATGCTATCCACGTCAAGTCCACGCGCAGCCACGTCGGTCGCCACCAGCAACTGTAGGTTACGGTTCCTGAACTTGTTCATCACGTGATCGCGCTGCGCCTGAGAGAGGTCACCATGCAACGCATCTGCATTGTATCCATCCTTCATCAAGTTGTCCGCTATCTCCTGGGTCTCCTTTCGGGTCTTACAAAAAACGATGCCGTAAATATTGGGGTAATAATCCACCACCCTTTTCAATGCCAGGTATTTATCCTTTGGATGCACCATGTAATAAATATGGCGTACATTGCTGGCCCCCTCGTTTTTTCTTCCAATGGTGATTTCAACCGGTTTATTCATGTAGTTCCGAGTGATCTTAGCGATCTCCTGGGGCATCGTGGCAGAGAAAAGCAACATACCTCGTTCATCGGGAACATTCGACAATATCTCATCGATATCCTCCGCGAAACCCATGTTGAGCATCTCATCCGCTTCATCAAGAACCACGGTTCGCACGTTTTCAAGGGATACGGTGCCCCGTTTAATCAGGTCGATAAGCCTTCCCGGGGTAGCCACGATGATGTGTACCCCACGCGTAAGCGCCCTGATTTGGCTTTCGATGCTGGAACCACCATATACCGGCAATATTTTTATCCCTTCCACGTGAACCGATAGGTCGCTCAGGTCACCGGCAATCTGTAGGCACAACTCCCGTGTAGGACATAGTACAAGCGTTTGTGGAACCCGGATGGACCTGTCTGTTTTTTGAATGATAGGTATACCGAACGCGGCAGTCTTACCGGTTCCTGTTTGAGCCAACGCGATGATATCGCGTGTGTCCCCTAACAAATGCGGGATTACCTCGCTTTGTACCGGCATGGGTTGTTGAAAGCCCAATTCGTTGACAGCTTTCAATATCTGGGGCATAATCCCCAGCTCTTCAAATGTTTTCATTCTTACGAAAAAGTGATAACCTAAACGTTTAAATCAACTGCAAAGGTATGAAAATAAATTGAATATAAGATCATTAAAATGGGTAGAGTAGATATTTTCGTAATAAACTTCGCTTTTCAGGGGTTACCTTCAACTCTTTTTCCAAATAATTGTCTACCGAGCCGTATGTTTTGATGATATAATCGATCGCGTAATTCAAGTAAGCCCGATTTACAGACAACATGGCCGTTACCGCTTCTTGCATCGGCTCTGAAAGGTTGGTGGCATCAATTTTTTCTGTAGCAGGATCAATACATTGATTGGACAACATATAATCTTGCTCCAATACGACTGGTGGAACACCCAAAACATACAATATAAGGTAGCTAACCAATCCTACACCATCTTTCCCCAATGACCCTGTCAACAGAACCGGGTAGTTGGCATCGTTCGCGAGCAAATCAAATAGTTCACTAAATTCTTCCTTGTGGTTTTCGAGAATACTCACGTATGCATCTTGCACATAACGTATCGCATCACTGCGGTCAAAATCACCTTTGTTCACCAGTTCATCAAGTTTAACCGCATCCATAGGTGCAAGAGGAAGCGGCACCCGACGAATAGAAGGATGAAGAAGAATAGGGTATCGATTCGCCGTTTTTTTAGAACGAAAATCAATTACCGTTTTTATGTTTAACCGGCGTATCTTATCCTGATCATGTAAGGTGGCACTGCTTAAGTCAGCCGAACGATACATTTCACCCCATCTTACTTGATAGTTATCAACCGTGAAATAACCACCTAAATCTCTAAAATTCTTGATATTGTCCATATCAATGAGCCGATTGGAGACAACACCGGAATGGACACCGGCGGTTCGCAAGATAAAAAATTCCCTTAATCCCGTTCCTGTAGGACTAACACGAATCACTTGATCGGCTACATCAGCTGATGTAAGTGGCGTGAAGTGTTCAAGGGTACTATCGGTTGAAGAAGAATAAATCTCGATCACACCCTCCCTATCGGGGCTCACCTCCCACTTCAACAAAAAATTTCCTTCTGGTTCTTTCTCAACGACAGAAGATATTTTAACCGTTGAAGCGCAACTACTTATAAAAGCTGACAACGAAAAAAATAAAAATAGTTGGTATAATTCCCTAACCATTGCTATATTTGTGAAAACATGTATTCTTTCTCGGAACACATCTTTTTTACCCTACTTACTATACCACGAAACCCAATAGATGGTTAGCGTACTCTCATATGCACAAAAGTACGAAAAAGTTTGTTTCAAATAAAGGGTGGAAAAGCAAGAATGTATCTATATTTTAGATATTTAAAATGTTTTTACGAATGGTTTTTTATTTGTTGATAAGTTGTGCATGAGTTGCGCGTAGAATTTGAAAAATAAATTTGAAAATATAAAAAAGTTTCGGGGTATAAAAATAAGAGAGACCACCAAATCAGTTTACCCTTTTTTATCCTCCCGCTATCTTCGGATTATCCACAAGCAACTTGTAACAAAAACGAAATAAATTATTAACTTTGCCATTTGTAAACAACGTTTGATAACTTTTATAATCAATTGAAATTCAATATATGATACTTTTATTACCTGTTAATAAGTCAAGAATATCTCGGTTTTATTTTTAATAACGAATAATCCAAGTGATTCGAGTAATTTTAATCAACAGTTTTAACAGGCTATCATCATTATCATTATTGATTTTAAATTTGAAAAATATAATACTATACATGTTGAAAAAAGAGGAGATTATTCAAAATATAGCTGAACTTAAAAAAGAAAAGAACGCGATTGTCCTGGCACATTACTATCAGGAGTCAGAGGTTCAAGATGTAGCTGATTTCGTGGGTGATAGCCTTGTGTTGGCCCAATGGGCCGCGAAGACCACGGCTGACGTGATTGTGCTTTGCGGGGTACATTTCATGGGGGAAACCGCTAAGATATTGAGTCCTGAGAAAAGGGTGTTTATTCCCGATATGAAGGCCGGTTGTTCCTTGGCCGATAGTTGTCCAGCCGATGCATTCGAAGCGTTCGTGAAGGCGCATCCCGACCATACCGTTATCTCGTACGTGAATACTACCGCGGCGGTGAAAGCGTTGACCGACATCGTGGTTACTTCAACCAACGCTAAGCTTATCGTGGATTCCCTGCCCAAGGATGAAAAAATAATTTTTGGACCTGATAGGAACTTAGGTGGGTATATCAATCGGCTTACCGGTAGGAACATGCTGTTGTGGGATGGTAGTTGTCACGTTCATGATAGGTTCTCTGTTAAACGTATCAATGAGTTGAAGAAGATACACCCTTCGGCGTTGGTGTTGGCTCATCCCGAGTGCCCCGGTTCTTTGTTGCAGCTGGCGGATCATGTGGGGTCCACCTCCTCTATACTTCAATTTGCTACCCGCTCTGATAATGATAAGTTTATCGTGGTAACCGAGCCGGGTATCTTGCATCAGATGCGGTTAGCTAACCCCGGAAAGGTTTTTATACCAGCTCCACCCGCAGATTCCACTACTGATGATTGCAACGAATGTGCTTTCATGAAATTGAACACGTTGGAGAAAGTATACCAATGCCTTGACAATGAAAGCCCGGAAATTTTTGTCGATGAAGCGCTCCGGGTAAAGGCGGTGAAACCTATCGAGCGAATGTTGGAAATCTCAGCTAAGCACGGGTTGTAATGTAATTTTTGCTACCTTTGCCTCCGTGAAAAAATCATTTTTTCATGTAGTCCTAACTACAGTCGGTTGAAATTTTAGATGTCATGTCTCTTAAATGCGGTATAGTGGGACTTCCCAACGTTGGGAAGTCTACCCTTTTTAACTGTTTATCCAACGCGAAAGCGCAAGCGGCTAACTTCCCGTTCTGTACCATTGAACCCAACGTGGGTGTCATTACGGTACCGGATGATCGGTTGAATGCTTTGGCCGAATTGGTCAAACCACAGAAAATGGTACCCGCCACGGTGGAGATCGTGGATATTGCCGGTCTGGTAAAAGGAGCCAGTAAAGGCGAAGGACTGGGGAATAAATTCTTAGCCAATATCCGGGAAACCAATGCGATTTTGCACATTTTACGTTGCTTTGAAGATGATAACGTGACGCATGTAGATGGTTCGATTGATCCGGTACGGGACAAGGAGATTATTGATGTAGAGTTACAATTGAAAGACCTTGAAACCATCGATGCTCGAATTGAAAAGGTGGCGAAAAAGGCTGTTACGGGTGGTGATAAAGAGGCTAAGGTAGCGTTTAATGCTTACTCTAAAGTGCGGGAAGCCTTGTTGAGGGGAGAATCGGCACGGACGGTCGTATTTGATACTAAGGATGAACGAAAAGCGGTTGATGATCTTTACCTGCTCACTTCAAAACCTGTCCTCTACGTCTGTAACGTGGATGAGAATAGCGTGGTTCAAGAGAATCACCATGTTAAAGCGGTGAGGGAAGCGGTAAAAAATGAAAACGCTGAAATTTTAGTGGTCGCCGCGAAGATTGAATCGGAAATCGCTGAACTCGATACCTATGAGGAGAGGCAAGAGTTTCTTAACGAGTTGGGTTTAACGGAATCAGGTATGAATCGTTTGATTACCTCCGCGTATCGTTTGTTGAATCTCCAGACTTTTTTTACTACCGGACCTCAGGAAGTACACGCTTGGACTTTTAAAAAGGGATGTAAGGCACCACAATGCGCTGGTTTAATTCATACCGATTTCGAGCGAGGGTTTATCCGGGCAGAAGTGATCAAGTATGATGATTTCATCACGTATGGCACCGAACATGCCGTAAAAGAGGCCGGAAAAATGGTTGTTGAAGGGAAGGAGTACATCGTGCAAGATGGTGATGTTATCTATTTTAGGTTTAACGTCTGACTTGTTCATTTCATTCACACCAAAAAATTTTAACATAAAATCGATAGATCATTCCATAAGAAATTCACTTAAAAAATGAACCAACATGATTAACCGAAGAGAATTTATTAAACGAGCAGCAATTGGATCCACTTTGCTTACCGTACCTAATTCCATTCTTTACTCGCGAAATCGGGTGTCATCTTCCCATATTCAGATTGCCTTGATTGGTGCTGGCGGTATGGGTACGTCAGACACGAACACCGCGTTATCCATTGATGGGGTAAAACTGGTGGGTGTATGTGATTTATACGACAAGCGTTTAGAAGATGCGAAAAAGCGGTGGGGCAACCACCTCATCACTACAAAGGATTACCGGGAAATTTTAGCGCTTAACGATGTGGATGCCGTGATCATTGCTACACCTGATCATTGGCACCATGCTATCGCCATAGACGCCATGAAAACAGGCAAGCATGTCTATTGTGAGAAACCGATTATTCATAAGTTGCATGAAGGACAAGAGCTTATTGACGCTCAACGGAAAAGCAAAACCTATTTCCAGATAGGTAGCCAAGGAATGGCTTCGGTGGGTAATAAGATTGCGAAGATTCTTGTTCAGAATGGAGTTATTGGAAAGGTGAATCGGGTTGATGGACAGTTTACCAGTGGACCTGGCTCCTTAAAGCCCTACACTCCACCAGCCGATGCGAGCCCAGAGACCATTTGGTGGAAACAGTTTTTAGGAAATGCACCCGATATCCCGTTTGACGCGCAAAGATTTTTCGCCTGGAGAAACTGGAAGGATTACGGTACAACCATTGCCGGTGACCTGTTTGTACACGTGATAGCTAGTGTCCACTATATCATGGACGCGATAGGTCCCGATAAGGTTTACACCACAGGAGGTCTTCACCATTACACGAACGGGTCGAGGGATACACCCGATATTATGCTGGGATACCTGGATTACCCCGATCGGAACGACTTGGGTGCGTTTACCCTCTCGATGGGTGCCAACTACGTGGACGGAATATCCAAAAAGTGGGGTAGCACCGGTTTTGACATCATCGGTGCAAGAGGAGCGTTGCAAGTGGGATGGAATGAGGTGACCCTAAAGACCACCTATGATCTGGATGAGAGTCAAGTAGAGATAGGGGATCAAGTGGGTCCTTATTTCGGAGCCGTAACGAAAGTATCCCCTAAGGAATACGTTTTCCACGCTGTGGAAGGGTATCGAGGAGGCCATTATCACCATTTCCTCAACTTTTTCAACGGGATACGTAACAATAAACCCATCATCGCGGATGTCAGCTTTGGCGTTCGCTCTTCTGCGCCCGCGCTATTATGTTACGAGAGCTACGTGAGAGAGGAAGCCATTCGTTGGGATTCTGATAGGTTAACCCTTATTTGAATGGTTTCTTCAGACACGATTTAGCAATCAGGCAATTTTCAACCGTGGAGTTCAAGAAGATAATTTACTGGTTGCTCTTTATCATGCCCTTTTATTGGGCATGTGATAGGGATGAACTCCCACTTCCGGAGAATGGTGACGAGGAGGTGATGATTGGTTGGCAAGCTGCAGCAAATGCGAGAAGCAGAGCTTTAATTACCCAGTTCTGGAACGGGGATGGAAGTTACTTCAATACCGATAACAGCGGGAACGTTTTTTTCCAGTATTGGCCTAACGCGCATGCGTTGGATGTGATGATTGACGCCTATGAACGAACCGGTGATACTGCCTACCGTTATTATATGGATCAGTGGTTCCAAGGGGTAAAGAAAAAAAATGGGAACAGCTGGAACAACGAGTTTTACGATGACATGGAGTGGATCGCGCTCGCTCAGCTTCGAGCCTACAAAGCTACTGGCGAGGTGAAGTATAAAAACGCGGTATTGGAGATCTGGGAATATATCAAGAAGGGGTGGAATGAGAATGCCGGCGGTGGTATCGCGTGGAGGAGAAGCCAAAGTTGGAGTAAAAACGCTTGTTCTAACGGTCCGGCGGCCATATTGGCCGCTCGTCTTTATAAAGAGTTTGGGGAAGAAGAGAACAGGCAATGGGCTGTCAAGATTTATGCATGGTTGAAATCAACCCTGGTAAATCCTGTTAATGGTGCCGTGTGGGACAACGTTGATTCACGTACCGGGTTTATCAAAAAAGATTGGGTTTTCACTTATAATCAAGGAACCTTTATCGGGGCGGCGATTGAACTGTATCAACTGTTTAATGAACAATCTTACCTGGATGATGCGATTCTGGCTGCCAATTACACGATTAGCAGCTTGGTTGAAAAAACAATCCTAAAGAGTGAAGGTGGAGGTGACGGGGGGCTATTCAAGGGCATTTTTGTAAGGTATTTTTCCCTGCTTGTCCAGGAAAAACGGTTGGATGTTTCTATGCAACGTCGCTATCTTCAATTTATCGAGTTCAATGCCGAGACATTATGGAAGCAAGGGACAACTTTTCCTGCCGTTCTTTTTAGCCCAAATTGGCGGCAAAAGCCGGGTAATACCACTGGGTTGACGGAACAGCTCAGCGGTTGCATGCTTATCGAGAGCGTGGCACACCTTGACAAAAATGGTTTCTTGAAGATTTAAGAAGATTTAAGTGGATATCCACCTCCAGTTTCATTTTTTGTTTTCAAGGTGAAACTTGTTTAAATTGAATCGCATTAAAAAAATTGCGATATTTGCATTTCGAGAACTATCTTGATGCGCTATTATTTGCAATTATTATTTAGGTTATGAAACGAATTCAATTGTCACTAATCGTTCTTGTATCAATCTTGTTTTGTCAATGCACTTCAGATCAAAAATCGAAGGTACAAGAAGAAAAACCGCAAGTTAAAAACGTCATCCTCATGATTGGCGATGGCATGGGGGTAAGCCAGGTGTACGCCGGTATGACGGCCAATAAAGGGTCGCTTTACCTTGAAAAAAGCCAATTCGTGGGTCTTTCGAAAACCTATTCTGCCGATCGTTATATCACCGATTCGGCAGCTGGTGGTACAGCTATCGCTACGGGAACAAAAACCAACAACGGGGCTATCGGTGTTGATCCTGATGGGAACCCGGTAAAATCGATCCTCGAGTACGCGGCCGAAAATGGTCTCTCTACCGGTGTGGTAGCCAGCTGCGCGATCACGCACGCCACGCCGGCATCGTTCGTTGCACACCAGCCCAAGCGCGGTATGCAGGAGGAGATCGCCGTCGACTTTCTTAATTCCGATATCACCCTTTTTATCGGGGGTGGTAAGCGCTACTTCAACGACCGCTCCGATAGTGTAGATCTATTGCCGAAACTTGCCGAGAAGGGGTTTCAACTGGCTTTCACGATGGATGAAGTTAAGGAGTTGACAGAAGGAAGATTAGCGGCACTCGTGGCGGATGAGCATCAGGCCTCCTACCCGGAGAGGGGTGAGTTTCTTCCCGAAAGCGTCATGGCCGCGATTAACCTGCTCAAGGGAAATGAAAAGGGTTTTTTCCTAATGGTGGAAGGATCTCAAATTGATTGGGCGGGGCACGCGAATGATACGGAAGCTACCGTGAATGAGATGCTCGACTTCGACCGGGCGATCAAGGTAGCGTTCGATTACGCGGATCAAGACCCGAACACGCTGGTCGTGATCACGGCCGATCACGAAACGGGAGGTATGGCGCTTACCGGGGGCGATTTGTCGACCGGTGAAGTGGAAGGCACGTTCGCGACCACCGGGCATTCTTCCGTTATGGTTCCCGTGTTCGCGTATGGGGCCGGGTCGGAGGCGTTTGCAGGGATATATGAGAACACGGATATCTTAGCCAAGCTGCTGTCACTGTATGGCTTTTAGTACCTTACCTGGGCACGTAACCGCTCTCCGCAAGATTCATAAACGCCCCGTGCGTGGTGGAAACCTTCAGGTTCTTAAAAAATTCATCGGAACCAGGCAGGTCATCATAGTGGATAAGTAAATCGTAATACCCCCCGAAGATCATGTTTTCTGTCCATTCGTAATCCACACCCAGCAATTTGCATGCGATAAGCTTCTGAAGAAGGGATGTCGATGTAGAGCAGTCCACCTTCGGGTAATTTTCCATTGAAATGCCTTCAATCACGAATGGATCAGGTAGTTCTTCTTTCCAACATCCTATTAAAACAGACAACGATAGCATGATGGCTGTAAATGATTTTTTCATAGTATCATATACGTTTGATGTAACTACCCCGCGACGTTGGTTTTTATCCCTAACTGCTTTACCCGTTCGGCGATTTTTTGTAGTTCGTCGTATGGGACCTTTTCAAGCCCTTTCACGGGTGTTTCACGGGCGAAGGTGTAGATCATCACTTCGCGGGGGTTAAGCGCTCTCACGAGCTCCAACCATGCCGAAAGCTCCTCTTCGGTGGTGTTGTCCACCCTCTTACCTTCAAAAGTACCCCTTAAGAATAGGGTCTGTAGGATATAATCGTTCCCGAACCTTTTGTAAAGCTCTACCTGTCGTACCACGCTATAATCGGGTGAATTGGGGCGGTTAATCAGTCGTACAGTCTCATCGAAGGCCGAGTCGAGTTTTAATATGGGGTTTTCGACCCTTTTTAGCGCGTTGAATACCTCAGTTTTGTTCATATGCATCCCGTTGGATAGCACGCTGATCTCCGTCTTGGGGTAGTAAAGGTCGCGCAGTGCGATGGTATCGTTGATGATCCCTCCAAATTCCGGGTGCATCGTGGGTTCCCCGTTCCCGGCAAAGGTGATCACATCTAAGTCAACTTTCTCTTTCAGAAGCGTTTTTAATTTTTCCTCCAGTGCGGCGCGTATACTTACACGGTCGGGTAACTGGGTCCGTGTCCGGAAATCTTTGTTGAGACCGCACTCGCAATAGATGCAGTCGAATGAGCAGAGCTTGCCGTCATATGGTAGCAGGTTCATCCCCAGGGAGGTACCCATCCGGCGGCTGTGTACCGGTCCAAAAACAATCTCGTCAAATAGTATCGTTGCCATATTGTTGGTTTTGCGGTCTCTAAGTTTTGCGGTCTTTAAGTAATAGGTGAGCGTACCAAAAATACTCCATGAACACCGGTTAATGGGCGACCAGCCAGTTCTCTCCCACCCCGAAATCGGTTTTCAGCGGTATCGATAGCCGGCAGGCGTTCTCCATCTCCTCTACCACGATCTTACGTACCAGCTCCAGCTCATCCGGAATCACGTTGAAATCGAGTTCGTCGTGTACCTGAAGAATCATCTTGGAGCGCAGTTTTTCCTTTTCGAATCGATTTGCGATGCGTATCATGGCTACCTTGATAATGTCGGCGGCGCTTCCCTGGATGGGTGCGTTGATGGCGTTTCGTTCCGCGTAACCCCGTACGGTAGCGTTGCGAGAGTTGATATCGGGCAAAAACCGTTTCCGCCCGAGTAGGGTCTCCACGTAGCCCTTCTCCCGGGCCGCGGCGATGCTTTCGTCCATGTAACGCTTCACCCCCGGGAAGGTGGTGAAATACTCATCGATCAAGTCCCTCGCCTCTCCCCTGGGAATATTGAGCCGCTCTGACAGGCCAAACGGCGTGATGCCGTAAATAATGCCAAAGTTCGCGGTTTTAGCTTTATTCCGCATTTCACTGTTGACCTTCTCCAGGGGCACCTTAAAAATTTTTGAAGCGGTCGCCGCATGAATATCCTGTCCCTCCTTGAAAGCTTCCACCATGTTGGTATCGCCGCTCAAGTGCGCCATGATCCGCAGCTCGATTTGAGAGTAGTCCGATGAGGCGAACAGCGCCCCCTCGTCGGGGATAAACACCTTGCGTAACTCCCGCCCCCGTTCGTCTCGTATCGGGATATTCTGAAGGTTCGGGTCACTGCTGCTCAGCCGCCCCGTGGCCGCTACCGTTTGATTGAACGAGGTGTGTATCTTACCAGTACGTGGGTTCACCAGCAGGGGGAAGGCGTCGATGTAGGTTCCCAATAGCTTCTTCAATCCCCGTTGTTCCAGTATCTTGTCGACGATAGGGTGGAGCCTCCTTATTTTCATCAGCTCCTCCTCGTTGGTCCGGTATTGTCCCGTCTTGGTCTTCTTGGGGTTGTTGGATATCTTCAAGTGATCGAACAGTACCTCGCCGGTCTGCTTGGGCGAGTTCACGTTGAAATCGCCCCCCGCCATCTCGATGATTTCTCGTTCTACCTTTTCCAGTTCTCCCGTGTAGAGGGTCGATAGCTCGTCGAGCGCTTCGAGGTCGAGCCTCACACCGCTCCACTCCATATCGGCCAACACCCTCGTCAAGGGCATCTCCACCTCGTGAAACAGTTGCTTTAGTCCGCTCTCCTGAATCTCTTTTTCAAGGATGTTTTTTAGCCGTAGCGTAACGTCGGCATCCTCCGCCGCGTAATCTTTCACGGCATAGGGTTCCGCGTCGCGCATAGAGCGTTGATTCTTTCCTTTTGGACCAATCAGCTCCTCGATGCGTATGGTTCGGTAGTTCAAGTAGGTTTCTGCCATGTAGTCCATCCCGTGGCGGATCTCCGGGTTCAGTAGGTAGTGGGCGATCATGGTGTCGAAGAGGGGACCTTTCACCTCAACTTGATACCGTCGTAGGACCAGTAGGTCGTACTTGATGTTTTGTCCCACCTTTTCTACCGTTTCCGCCTCGAAGAAAGGTTTGAAGATGGCTACTTGTCGATGTGCCTTCTCTTGGTTGGAGGATATGGGTACGTAAAAAGCTTCCCCCTCTGTATAGGCGAACGAAAGCCCCACCAGCTCGCACTGGAGGGGATCCACGCCGGTGGTTTCGGTATCGAAACAGACGCTCTTTTGCTCCAGTAAATGTTTGGATAGCGTGACCATCTCCTCTTCCTTTTGTACGAGGGAGTAGTCATGGGGGGTACTTTCGAGGGTGGCCATACTGGTGGGTGTCTTCTCAACTGACAGCTCTCTATCCCTATTCAAGGCCTTGGTTACTCCCATGTTCCCTGTACTTTTGGCTTCTACTGTTCTTTCTGTTTCTCTTGTTTTTCCCGCTCCACCTGTTACTTTTGCAATCTCTATTCTTCCAGTACTTTCTGTTCCATCCGTGCTCTCCATAAAGCCAAATAGCTCTCCCTGCACCGGTTCTTTTCTCTCGCTCGGCTCTATATCACCCGTAGCTACCTCCTGTTTCAAGACCCGGGTGAGCAGGGTTCGGAACTCCAGTTCCTCGAAGATCTCCCTTATCTTACGCAGGTCCTTCTCCCCCAGGACAAGGTCGTCGGCGGTCGTATCTATCGGGACATCGGTCTTGATGGTGGCCAGGAACTTCGAGAAGAGGATCTGCTCCCGGTTCTCTTCCACCCTTTTTTTAAGCGCACCCTTGAGCTGATCCGTGTTTTCCAACAGGTTCTCAATGGTATCGAATTCGTTCAATAGCTTGACCGCCGTCTTCTCGCCCACGCCGGGACATCCCGGGATGTTATCCGAGCTGTCGCCCATCAATCCCAACAGGTCGATCACCTGTGATGGACGTTCGATGTTGTATTTCTCAACAATTTTCCGGTCGTTCAATATTTCGTAATCGCTGCTCCCGTATTTAGGGCGGTACATGAAGATGTGAGGTTCGGTGAGCTGCCCGTAATCTTTATCGGAGGTCATCATGTAGACGTCAAACCGGCTTTTATCTGCCTGCTTGGCAAGGGTGCCAATTACATCATCAGCTTCGTACCCGGGCACCTCAAGCACCTGGATGTTGTATGCGCGGATGATCTCCTTAATGATGGGAACCGACAACTTTATTACTTCTGGCGTGGCTTCTCGCTGTGCCTTGTAATCCTCGAACTCTTGATGGCGGAAGGTGGGTCCCTCCGGGTCGAAGGCCACCGCGATGTGCGTGGGCTCCTCTTTTCGGAGCACCTCTTCGAGCGTGTTCACGAAGCCGAAGATGGCCGACGTGTTTCGTCCTTTCGAGTCGATTCTCGGAAATTTGATGAAAGCGTAGTAGGAGCGATAAATTAACGCGTACGCATCCAGAAGGAAAAGTCTGTTTTTATGCATAGGTCACTCTAAAAACCATTTAGGGGAGGTAAAGTTACAAATATTTGTTGCTATCCAGAGAATTATTTCTACTTTTGTAGGTCAAATGGCTTTATTATGAATCAAAGTGAGGTGATAAAAGGATACCTTCGGGATGAGTTAACGCTTTTTGAACAGTACTTGTGTGCTTCACTCAAGAGCGGTAACGAACGCCTATCCGAAATGATCGCCTACGTGTTTGGTACCAATGGCAAACGATTACGACCAACCCTGGTTTTGTTGACCGCGAAGGCTTGTGGGGGTATCGTTCCGGAGACGTACCATGGAGCGGTTGCCGTGGAGTTGCTACATACGGCTACTTTGATACATGATGACTTGATTGATAAATCCGATATTCGTCGAGGTAAAAGCGCGTTGCATGTCGCGTATGATGACACGAGTGCCGTGTTGGTGGGCGATTACCTGCTGTCATCATCGTTGTCGGAGATCGTGAAGACGAACAACCTGGAAATTATTCGTATTTTTTCCGAGCAGGGAAAAGAGTTGGCCGTGGGCGAAATTGATCAACATACCTTGGCAGAAGAGGCTATCATTGATGAGGGGGCTTACTTCAATATGATCGACAAGAAAACGGCCTCGTTGATGCGCACGAGCATTGCCATAGGAGCCATTACCGGAGGGGCAGGGGAGGAGCTGGTCGCTCAATTCCAGCGCCTAGGGAGTATCTTGGGAACCTGTTTCCAGATACGTGATGATATATTCGATTATTATAACAACGATGTGGGGAAACCCACCGGTAACGATATCAAGGAGGGCAAAATAACGCTTCCACTCATTTATGCCTTGAAGAATGCGCCCGCCAGCGAAAGCGGTGAGATGAAACGTCTGATCAAGTTGCAAAAGTATAGCGATGAAAACATCGACCGCTTGCTACAATTTGCCAAAGAGCAGGGCGGGATCGACTACGCGTATGGGAAGATGGATAAACTGCTGGTTGAGGGAGAGGAGATGATTTATAGTTTCCCGTTTAACGAAGAGTACAAGTCGCTGCTGCTTATGTTTCTTGCCTATTTGAAAGAACGCACTTATTAACGGTTCCCATTTACCAATCTATATTCACGAAACAGCCACTCCACGATAACCGTGAAGTGGCTGTTCGTTCTAGCTTAGGTATCAACCGTTTTCCCTGGTTAGCTGATTTCAATCAACTTGGCTTCCTTAAGCTTCTGCTCTTTTACCGTGGGAATCTCAACGGTCAATACACCGTTTTCAACCTTCGCCGAGATTTTATCCTTCTCCACGTTGTCCGGAAGAACCATGGTTCTCTGGAACTGAGAGTAGGAGAATTCGCGCCGCAGGTATGTTCCCTTCTTGTCCTTCTCTTCCTCTTCGCTCTTTTTTTCGAAAGAGATTACCAGGTTGTTCTCCTCGTCCAGGCGAACCACGCAATCCTCTTTAGTCATTCCCGGGGCAGCTACCTCTACGATGAACCCGTCCTCGTTTTCTTGAATGTTCACCGCGGGAACCGAGCGGCTGCTTCGCTCCATCCATTCGTTGCCGAAAAAGTCATTGAAAACACTGGGTAACCAGCTGTTTGATCGTCTAATAATTGTCATAATATTTGTCCTTTCTTTTTGTTTTGTTGTTACTTGTTGTTTCTCTCTTACACCCTTTAAGGGGCAAAGGGTGTGCCGATGAAAAAACGCCCCCTTTTTCGAGGGGGCGTATGACAAAGTGGCTTAAAATGGGGCTTTTACAGGTCAATAGTCTGACAAAATGGCAATAAAAGGGTAATGTGCCTTCTTTTTTCGTTCGACTTTATTTGGCTTAGTTTCGGCTTTCGCTGAACAGGGATATTTAAAAACCAGTTCGAATACCTTTATTTTTCTAGTATCATGTACTCTTTTTTACCGAAATGGGTTTTCCCGTAGCGGTCGGTTGCACGAACCTCAATGGTATGTTTTCCCGGTGGCAGGTCCAGCCGCATAGTACCGCTCCAAAGGTGGGTACATGTTACCGCGTTTGAAGGTCTGCGTCCAGGTAGTAGTTCTTCGGTAAAATCCCATTCTACCAGTTTCACCCAGTAGTTGGGGTCAATACCCGGAGTGTATCGCATCGGTTTCCATTCGGTATCATCAATCCGGTACTCCACCTTATCGGTTGGACTACCCATGAAGAAGTTCACCACGATCTGCGATGTGGTTCTCCCTTTGTAGGCCACCACCTTGGGGGCGTAGATATTCATCTGGTAGTCGCTTTCCCTGCCCGCCACCCGGTAGTCGATGTCGTATTGATTGCCGTTGATGTTCAGGATGGCGTATCCTTGGGGGGTACCGTCGCGCATGGTGGCATCGGGTAGTCCTTGTTCGTCGTGTTTACCCGAGTACCAGTCGCCCGACGTGGTGCCGGCGTTGTACTCGTGCAGCGGCTTTTGCCCCTTCCAGCAGTGCACCTCGGTATATTCTATCAGATCTTGATAATGGGTATGTGCCGACATGATTAGCACGTTATCGTAATCTTTCAGTAAATCGAACAGCCTTTGCCGGTCTTCCAAGCGATAGGAGTTGCCTGAATCATCTTTCATATGGATATGTTGCGACAGCACGACTAGTTTATTCTTGGGAACATGCTTCAGGTTGTTCTCCAGGAACTGAAACTGATCTTCGCGGTACCCGGCCCAATATCCTTGCCTGCCGCGCGGGTCGGGATAGAGGATGTTGTCAATGATGATGAAGTGAGCGTTGCCCCAATTAAACGCGTAGTTGGCGCTACCAAAATTGAGTTCGAACGTCTCATCAGACAGCTCGTCGGTCGGCGCATCGTAGTTCATATCATGGTTACCCATCACGTTGTACCAGGGGAGTTCAAGGAGAGCTACCCGCTCTTTGTAAGGCGGGTGCAGGTCGAGTTTATCTCCCACGATATCCCCTAAGCTGATGCCAAACAGGGTGTTCTCTTTCACTTTAACGTTTTTCACGATCTTCTCGGTAAAGTAGTGGAGGTCTTGCATGGAGTAGGGCTGAGGGTCACCAAAGACGATAACCGAGAAGTCGGTCGGCTCTTCCTGTTCATACAGCGGGAAGTTAACCGACTTAGGGAGTTCTCCGGTAGGTGGTACCCCCTTGTAGGTGAACGATTCGGGTGAGCCTTCTGGCTTGTGGTGGTATACGAACATCGGAATGTAGTCCTCATCCACCGGGGTCATGTAACCGGCCGGTTTGATCACGAAGATGCTGCTGCCTTCGTTTACCTCCAGCGAGTAAAATCCTTTCTCGTTGGTAAGTACCACGTCGCTGCCGTTGGATACGGCCACGTTGGGAATTCCGGCTTCCCTGCGCTCCTTTTTGCCATTTCGGTTCAAGTCGTTAAACACGTAACCAGTAGCCACTTGCTGCGCGTGCAGCACCATGCTGCTGGCTAGCAGGAGAAAGATAACAGATAGATTTTTCTTCATTGATTTGATTTTTAGATTATTCCACTAATCGCAAGAGGTATAACTGCTCTCGTGGGTATTTATTTCTACTTCATTTCTACTTCATTCATTTTAATACTTCAGCATCGATTTGCTCTCGATCTCATTATTATCACTTATCGGAACCAACGTAAAGCCCCACCTGTAATTTTGGTTGGCAGGGATCGAGTATTCCGGCTCGGGACGAGCACCCCAACTATTGTAGCCGGTCACACCTTGTTGCTTCATATCTACGCATACTTCCACGAAATCACGCGGTGTAATATCGTTAATATGTGTTTGTCGGCGCAGCCTGTTCTTAGCTTCAGCATCGTTACGGGCGGCAATCTCTTCGCTACTGAAATTGTTCCACTGGTAGGGGCGGTGAGTCGCCTCTTCGGAGTCAAAGTCTTCCACGCTGTTGCGGAGCGCGTTAAACCCTATCGTGTTGTCTGCCACAACCAGCAGACCTTGCCCCTTACCGCTTAGTGCTATCCAGCGGGTATCGGTGCGATGACCGTTTTCCTGCGGGCGAACGTATGGGAAGTACATCTCTTCGGCGGTGGTGGTGTATCGTCCCACCTTTGAACCCGATGCTCGATCGATATAGTTTTCACCTGGACCCCGACCGAAATATTCCACGTTGTTCATCGCCACCGGTAGGCGAAAGCGTACCCCAATACGGGGAACCATCAGTTCCGATGAGGCTTTGCGGGCCGCGGTAGCCTCGGGCGATGCCGTTGCCATAAGCATCGCTTCGGATGCTTCCATTTGGGCGGCCTCCATATCGGTCGACATAAAATGAACATCTACATTCACGATTCCCGAAGGATGGACGGTGTATTTTACCGTGTAAAGGTTTCCGGCGGCAAGCAAATAGGTGGTTTCTATCACTGCTTTGTCACCTTCGGCATGCGATTTCACATCGATAACATGGAACTCTTTGCTCGACTGTTTCCACACCTGTAATCGATGCGGACCACCGTTTCCATAATCGTTATCGTTGGGCGCACGCCAAAAGTTGGGCTGAATACCGAAACCTTTGTCGAAATACTCCTTTCTGTTTACTTTGTACGAGGTAACGGCTCCTTGTTTCTTATCGAAAACGAATGTTACCGCTGATGACTTTACTTCTACCTTATCGTTCGAACTGTTGATTTTTAGTCCGGATTCTTTTGATGATTTCTGGTTAAACGCTTGTTTTGGGGTTGAAATCGGTAGCTGGAATTGCTCGATTGCCACTACGTGATTGGCGGGAACGAGATGAGCCGCTTCGTTTTGCACGACTTCAAAATTCACGAAGTACTCGGCGCCATCATTCACTTTCACGTTACCGACAGGAATTGCGAACTCTTCAGATTGTTGTGGTTGCAACGATACCAGAATGGTTCCATCAGACACCCTTTTCCCGTTTTCGGTAATCGTGTATCTGAAGGTGTATCCATCTGAATCGGAAAAATATTGACGGTTGATAACCCGAAATTTTCCTGCTCCCAAATCAACCGCTTCAAATGCGAAATTTTGATGCACGTATTTCACCTCCGCCATGGCAGGGTGGGGGGTTCTGTCGGGATTAATAATACCGTTGCAGAGGAAATTCCCATCGCTTGGCATATCCGGACCGCCGTAATCACCGCCGTATTTCCAGAAATGGCGTCCATTTTCATCCACGGCATCCATTCCCTGGTCAACCCAGTCCCAAATATAGGCTCCTTGCAGGTTGGGGTATTTGTATATGGCTTCCCATTGAATATCGAGGTTCCCGTTGGAATTACCCATCGCGTGTGAGTATTCCGAAGGAATCACCGGTCGGTCGCTGCCCCTTTTGCCAATCTCTTCCAACCACGCGGCCGAAGGATATTGCGGGACATACATGTCGGTATTCATCTCCCAGAGCGAACGTTCGTAGTTAACGGGACGGTTCATGAAGTACCTTTCCTGATCTTTCAAATATTTATAGGTATGGAAAAAGTTTATCCCGTTCCCGGCTTCGTTTCCGAGCGACCATATGGCTACCGACGGGTGGTTTTTGTTTCGCTCAAACATGTTTACCGTCCTATCCATGTGCGCCTGCTCCCATTCGGGATGTCTCGCCAAAGAGTGGTCACCGTAATAGAGGCCATGCGATTCTATGTTGGCTTCGTCATACACGAACAGTCCGTATTCGCTGCACAGTTCGTAAAAACGGCGTTGTTGCGGGTAGTGTGCCAAACGAACAGTGTTGATATTGTGCTGCTTCATCAGTTCGAAATCCTTACGCATCAACTCCTCGGGTACCCAATGTCCCATGGCTGGATTGGTTTCATGAATGTTAACCCCCTTGAACTTGATGGGCTGTCCGTTAACCAAAAAGAGCCTGTCTGTTCTATTACCGGTTTGTACCGCTTTGATTTCGAAACGACGGAAGCCGACCGCGTATGGGACTACCTCGCCTGTTTCGTTGCCCTCTTTAGCCACGGTGATAAGGAGTTTATAGAGGTTGGGTTGTTCCGAGGTCCATGTAGCCACGTTTACCAGCTCTTTCGCCGGGAAGCGAATGGCGGTTTCACCACCCGATTGAATGCTAATGGGTTGTGAATCGGCAAGAACCGTTTTCCCTGACGCGTCCAACAGTTCGTAAGAGACCTGGCCAATTGAAATACCTCTGCCGTAATGGCTAACGGTGGTTTCCAACTCGAAAATGCCGTTTTTGTAGCTGTCGTCCAGCGTGGACTTTACCCTGAAATCGCGCAACGATGTTTTGGGTTGGCTCCACAGGTAGACATCACGTTCGATGCCGCTTATGCGCCAAAAGTCCTGACACTCGAGGTAAGAGCCCGTGCTCCAACGGAAAATTTTCAACACCAGAGAGTTTTTTCCCGGCTTCACGTACGGGTTGATCCGAAACTCGGCAGCCGTTTTGGAGTCTTCACTGTATCCAACCTCTTTCCCGTTGATGTAGACATACACGCCAGATTTCGCCCCGTCGATGCTCAAGAAAATCTCCCTATCGCTCCATTCTTCTGGGATATCTATCTCCCTTCGGTAAACGCCTACTGGATTTTCCTCGGGTAACCAGGGCTGTTCCATTTTGGGATAGCGGGTTCTGGGGTCTCGCTCGACAAACTCGTAAGGGTGATTCACGTAAATGGCCGTTCCAAAGCCTTGCATCTCCCAGTTGCCTGGCACCTTGATATCCCTCCATCCCTCCACCGAAACGGTGGAGTCGGTCACATTTTCGGGCAGTTCCTTGTACGCATCAACAAAGTAGAATTTCCAGGTACCGTTCAGCGACATATAGTATTCACTCTCTTCAAAGCGTTTGTTTAGGGCCTCTTCTTTCGTGTTGAAAGTCATAAACTGCGTGCGCGGGTATTCTTTGTTTACCTTTACCACGTTCACGTCTTGCCAATAGGGCAGCTTTCGTATTGGGGAAATGGCTTTGCTCTCCTGCGCTTGCCCGTTCATGCTTAGCATCAATCCAACCACAATAGCAGACAGTATAACTCTTTTTTTCATACGATCATTTTATTTATGTACAATCTTATGTTTTAGTCGGTTATCTCCTTTAGTAGTATGTCCGCCAACCGGCTCGTTCCGATTCGAAATAGAGTGGGGGAGAGCCATCCTTCGCCCAGTGTCTCTTTCACGATGGTGTAGTATTTCACCGCGTCTTCCACCGATGAAACGCCCCCTGAAACTTTGATACCCGTTTTTGTTTTCGTCCTTTTGTAGTACGACTTAACCGCTTGACACATCACGTAGACCGCTTCTGGCGAAGCACCTGAATAGATCTTTCCGGTAGACGTCTTCAGAAAATCGGCACCGCTATATTGCGATAAAATGGATGCGCTATGGATATTGGCAGCTGTTTTAAGGGCACCCGTTTCCAAGATTACTTTTAGTGCCGCCCCGTGGCAAGACTCTTTTATTTCGCCAATCTCATCGCACATCTCTTCGTACTCTTCGTTTAAAAAGAGCCCCAGGTTGAGCACAATGTCGATCTCATCAGCACCGTCAGCAACGGCAAGGGCCGTTTCCGCGATTTTTACCTCGGTAAATGTTTGTGAGGCAGGAAATCCACCTGACACCGCGGCAATGCGTACATCTGCCGTTAAGGCCTCTTTCACGGTTGCCACGAGGTTGGGATAGACGCAAATGGCGGCAACGTTATCTATTTCCGGATTCGAACCATCGAATTCGTTCACTTTTTCGGTAAATCGCCACACCTCCTCTTTCGTGTCTGTGGTGTTGAGGGTGGTTAAGTCGATGCATGAATAGAGAAATTTCCACACTTCACGCGTGTTGTTTTCTTCAAATTTATCGGCGATCAATTTGTCCACCTTTTCAGAAACTTCTTCTTCGGTAAGTGAAAAGGGATGATTTTGCAATGCCTTATAGTATCTGTTCTCTTCCATTATTTCTATTTTATTTGGTTGATATGATCATAATCCATCTATCAACTGTTACTGTTTTTTAATTTCTCGTTTTCGTGATGACGTTTACCATCTCTGTTTGTTTTCTTCGCCAATTTTTTTTGAAAAGCATCGGTTAAGTCTACCCCTGTTTGGTTCGCAAGACAGAGCAAGACCCACAGTACATCTGCCATTTCATCGGCTAAGTTGCTTTTTTTATCGGATTCTTTGAATGATTGTTCTCCGTATGTTCGCACCATGATACGTGCCAATTCACCCACCTCTTCGGTAAGTATCGCCATATTGGTGAGTTCGCTGAAATAGCGCACACCGTATGTTTTGATCCAGTTATCTGCTTGATGCTGCGCTTCTTTTATGGTCATGTCTGTCTTTTTTACCGTCAGCTTGCTATTTAATCAAGCGGTTTTTTACTCTTTTATTTTCGAGTCTATCCAAATGGTCACCGGTCCATCGTTCACGAGATGGACCTTCATATCGGCTCCAAATTCTCCGGTTTGCACGGGTTTGCCAAACATCCTCGTTAATGTTTCGCAAAACTTCTCATACAACGGGATAGAAACATCAGGTTTTGCCGCTCGTAGATAGGATGGACGATTCCCTTTTTTCGTACTAGCATGTAGTGTAAATTGCGAAACTACCAGGATCTCCCCCCCGATATCCATAACCGATCGGTTCATAACCCCGTTTTCATCATCAAATATACGCAGATTTATCGTCTTTTTACAAAGAAAATTTATATCCTCTCCTCCATCGGCTTCTTCTATACCAACCAGAAGTAATAACCCCTCGTTAATCCCGCTCCTCTTCTCATCGTTTATGTATACCGCGGCGTGAGAGACCCGCTGAATCAATAACCTCATAACCCAATCTATTCACATTAATTAACATTTATACCCAATTTCTCAACCTCCGAATTGCTTTTGTTCTCACTTTTTATCTTCGCAACTTCACCCTCCTCGAATCACAACTTAACCGATAGCCTTCAGAAATTATTCCCTTACCTTTACCTTCACGTTTTATCTAACTATATACTTTTCCCTTTCGATTCATCTATCCATTTACGAATGACCTCCCCTTTAGAAGGTCCGATAACCGACACGATCTCCTCTTGATCCGACTCTTTTAAACGCTTGATGCTTTTAAAGTGCTTGAGCAGTTTGTTCTTTGTTGATGGCCCGATACCTTTAACACCATCCAGTTCCGAAACCAGTTGCCGGTTGCTTCTTTGTCTTCTGTGAAAGGAGAGACCAAACCGGTGCGCTTCGTCCCTCAACTGTTGGATAAGCTTTAGCGTTTCTGAATTTTTATCGATATACAGCGGTACCGGGTCATTTGGATAATATATCTCTTCTAATCGTTCCGCGATGCCTATCATCGCTATTTTCCCATTCAGTCCCACCTTTTCCAGGGCCTCTAATGCCGCATGCAGCTGTCCTTTACCCCCATCAATCACAATTAGTTGAGGTAAAGAGCTTCCCTCCTTTAAAAGACGCGCATATCGTCTTTCCACCACCTCCCTCATTGACGCGTAATCATCCGGTCCAGACACGCTTTTTATGTTGTAATGACGGTACTCTTTTTTTGATGGTTTACCTTTCTTAAATACCACGCATGCTGCTACCGGGTTACTGCCCTGGATGTTTGAATTGTCAAAACATTCTATGTGCAATGGCATCTCCTTAAGTCTCAAATCCTTTTTTACAGACGATAAAATTCGTGTCGTACGCTGTTCGGGGTTGAGCATCTCTCCTCTTTTTAACCTGTCTACCTTGTACTGCTTAACATTCATCTCTGAAAGGGCCAATAGTTTTCTCTTTTCTCCACGCACCGGCACTGTGAATCGTACCCCTTCCATCTTCAAGTCTGGCATAAACGGAACGACGATCTCTTTCATCTCGCTTCCGAATCGTTGCCGCATCTCCACGATCCCCATTCCTAACAGCTCTTCGGCTGTCTCTTCCAAGCGCTTCTTGTATTCAAAGGTGTAGGCCCTAATTACTGCCCCGTTAACCACGTGCAGGTAGTTTACAAATGCTGACGCCTCGCTCCCGTCTATTGAAAATACATCCAGGTTGTAGTTTACATTGCTTACCACCATCGACTTTTCTCTGAAGCTTCCTATCAGTTGCAATTTTTCTTTCAGCTCATTTGCTTCCTCGAAACGCAACTCTTCAGAGAGCCCCTCCATCTTATCCCTTACTTGTCTTTCGATAATCGATACGTTACCCTTCAGTATCTCCACAACCTCCCCCACGTTTTCGTTGTAATCCTCCTCGGTTTGTAACCCCTCGCATGGACCTTTGCACCGTTTGATGTGATACTCTAGGCACACTTTGAATTTTCCGGCTTCGATATCTTTGCTTGTAAGGTTAAGTCGACAACTGCGTATATTATACACTTTTTTGACGATATCAAGCAATGCCTTTACCGATTGTACAGACGTGTATGGACCAAAGTAGTCCGACGAACCTGTTCGTGATTCTCTACCCATTTTCCCAACATTACGGGTCTTAAACACCCTGGGAAACGGTTCGTGTGTGACCGCGATAAATGGGTAACTCTTATCGTCTTTTAGTTGTACGTTATACCGTGGCTGCAACTCTTTTATCAGGTTATTCTCCAGCAGAAACGTGTCCTCTTCGGAGTTTACCACGATATATTTTATCTTTCGAATTTTTCGAACCAGTATTCTGGTTTTGGGACTATCGTGTTCTCTATCGAAATAGGAAGAGACCCTTCTTTTCAAGTCTTTAGCTTTCCCCACGTAAATCACGTTACCATTCTCATCGTAGAACTGGTAACAACCCGGTTTGCGCGGAATAATTGCCAATGTTTGCCTGATCTCCTCCGTCATTTTGCCTCGCTACTTCTAAAATTTTATCATCGATAGAACCTCTACTTCTTCAGGAAACTGTTTTCTACCTTCAAGCTCTTCCAGTTCGATCAGAAAGTTGATGTAGACCTCCTTTACCCCTAACTTTTTTACCAGTTTGTACGCCGCGACCATGGTTCCCCCCGTTGCCAATAGATCGTCATGAATCAGCACTATATCGTCTGGCGTTAACGCGTCCTCATGGATTTGGATGGCATCCTCTCCATACTCTTTCGTGTACCTCTCCTCAATTACTTTGTAAGGAAGTTTCCCCGGTTTTCGTATGGGTACGAATCCTGCCCCAAGTTTTATGGCTACGGCAGGTCCCATGAAGAACCCCCTCGATTCGATTCCGACAACCTTGGTTATTCCTCGACCCTTATAGGTGTTAAACAGGATATCCGATAACTCTTTCAAATGATCAGCCGATTGAAATAGGGTGGTGATATCCTTGAACTGTATCCCGGGTATTGGAAAGTCCGGGATGTTTCTCACTGCTTTTTTTAAATTTTCTACACTCATTTTTCTTACACTTTTGCAATGTTCCACGTGGAACATTTTCTGGTTTCTTGTTAAGAGAAGTAATCTCGCACTAGCGAAAATTCCTACTTTCGTGGAATGAATGCCTATGTACATCCCAATAGAACCTTCATCGCGTAAGTGGAACAGTTCAATTTTTCGGGGATTACTTCTGTCATCGTCCTAGCAGAACCAACAGTACGGAGATATCATTTGGCGATACCCCCGGTATCCTGCTTGCCTGGGCGATGGTCTCCGGGTTAATCTTCGTCAATTTCTGTCTAGCCTCGGTTGACAGGGATTGAATTTCGTCATAATTGAACTTGTCTTTTATCCGGATCCCTTCCAGCCGGGTGAGTTTATCGGCCATCAATCGCTCTCGCTGGATGTAGCCGCTATACTTGATCTTGACTTCTGCCGATTCGATTACCTCCTCTTTTCTGTCGTGTATCGATTCGAGCAGCTCTTTCAACGGGGCAACCGCCTGGGACATGATAGCAAGGTCGATGTTTGGGCGGGTCAGCAAATCGATAAGCTTAACCCCTTGCCTTAGCGGTGCGGTTCCCAGTCTTTCGAGGAAAGGGTTAATCCGATTGGCCTTAATGGAGAAATTGCTGGCGAAGTCGAGAATGGATGCTACCAGCTCCTCTTTCGTTTCCAAAAGCTTCATCCTTTCTGATGTGGCCAGCCCGATCTCGTGGGATTTTCTTGTCAGTCGCTCGTCCGCGTTGTCTTGGCGCAGTAGGATACGGTATTCCGCGCGTGAGGTGAACATCCGGTAGGGTTCATCTACCCCCTTCGTGATGAGGTCATCGATGAGCACACCGATATAGGCTTCGTCTCTTCTAAGCGTGAACGAGCCACCCCCGTGGCAATTCAAGTGGGCGTTTACTCCCGCGATCAATCCTTGAGCGGCCGCCTCTTCATATCCGGTAGTCCCGTTTATCTGGCCCGCGAAGAACAGGTTTTTGACCTGTTTGGTTTCGAGGGTGGGGTGGAGCTGCGTGGGATCGAAAAAGTCGTATTCGATCGCGTAGCCCGGCCGGAAGATATGCGCGTTTCGGAATGCTGGTACAAGCTGTAACGCGTTTAGCTGCGTTTGCAAGGGGAGGGAAGAGGAGAACCCGTTCAGGTAATACTCGTTGGTTCGCTCCCCTTCCGGTTCCAAAAAGAGAAGGTGGTTGTCCTTATCAGGGAAGGTGACGATCTTCGTCTCGATGCTTGGGCAGTAGCGCGGACCGATACTCTGTATCTGTCCATTATAAAGCGGGGAGGCGTGTAGTCCTTCACGCAACGCTTCGTGTACCTCTTCGCTGGTATAGGTCATCCAGCAGCTGCGCTGTTTGAGGGTACGTTGTACGGTAGGCAGGAAGGAAAACTGGTGAAAGTCTTCCTCCCCTTTTTGCTCTTCCATCAATGAGAAGTCCACCGTTCTGCCATCTATTCGCACCGGTGTGCCGGTCTTCATCCGGTCGGTTGTGAATCCCTTCGCCATGAGCTGTTCCGTGAGGCCAAAGGAGGCTGGTTCACCAATTCGCCCGCCGCCTACCTGAACTTTGCCCACGTGGATGAGCCCGTTAAGGAAGGTGCCGTTGGTCAAGATTACCGCCTTCGCGGAAAACTCCACCCCCAGCTGCGTCTTCACGCCCGTTACTGACGTTTGGTCGAACGTGAGCTCGGTAACCATATCCTGCCACATATCTAGGTTATTCGTGTTCTCGATAACCTCGCGCCATGCTTCTATGAATTTCAAGCGATCGTTTTGCGAGCGCGGGCTCCACATCGCGGGTCCCTTCGATCGGTTCAGCATGCGAAACTGGATGGCAGTCTTATCGCTCACGATACCGCTCTGTCCACCCAGCGCATCAATCTCACGAACGATCTGCCCCTTCGCGATACCACCCATTGCCGGGTTACAGCTCATCTGGGCGATTTTATTCATGTCCATCGTGATAAGCAGCGTCTTCGACCCCAAGTTAGCCGCCGCGGTGGCTGCTTCGCAGCCCGCGTGCCCGGCTCCCACCACGATTATGTCATACTTGAATCTCATTGTTTCAACTTACACCTCGCGAAGATAGTAAAAAAGTGAGCTTTTCCAGCGCCCTATTTTCTGCTTCCCGCATCTCCTCTTTCTCCTGCTCCGATTCGTCCTTTATCCCGCACAAGTGCAGGATGCCATGAATCACCACGCGGTACAGCTCCTCTTGGAACGATACACTATACAGTTCCGCGTTCGAGCGCACCGTGTCGATGCTGACGAAAATATCGCCCGATAGGTAATCTTCTTCCGAGTAGTCGAACGTGATGATATCGGTGTAGTAGTCGTGTCCTAAAAATTGCTGGTTGACCGTCAATATTTGCTCATCGTTGCAAAAGAGATAGGCGATCTCACCTGTCCTCTTTCCATACTTTTTTGCCACCGACCGGATCCAGTCGGCTACTTTTTTTTTATCGATCGCCGGAAAGTCTACTCCTTCCGTATGAAATGTAATCGCCATTGATTTAACATTTATTAACCTGGTGAGTCGCCTATCTCTCAGCCGAAAAAGAGGTAGGCCACGAATATAGCTGCCAAAATACTGCATAAATCCGCCAAAAGGGCCATGGGAACCGTATAGCGGGAATTTTTGATGTTGACGGCCCCGTAGTAAACTGCCACGATGTAGAACGTGGTGTCGGTGGAACCTTGCATCACGCTCGACAACCTTCCCGCGAACGAATCCGCGCCGAAGGTTTTCATGGCATCGATCATCATTCCCCTCGCACCGCTACCGCTAAGCGGTTTCATCAGCGCGGTGGGCATGCCATCCACCCATCGGGTATCCGCACCGGTAAGGGCGACCAAGCTTCGCAATCCTTCCATCAGGAAATCCATGGCTCCCGAAGCGCGAAAAACACCGATTCCTACCAGCATCGCGATGAGGTAAGGGATGATGGTTACGGCCGTCTTAAAGCCATCCTTCGCACCATCGATAAAGGCATCGAAAATATTGATCTTCCGCCTCATTGCTTTCGTGATGAAAAGGACGATAACGCTGAAGAGGATGATGTTCGCGATCAGGCTGGAAATCACGTTCACCTGGTCTTGTGGCAGCGATTGGAAGAGAATCACGGTGCCGGCAATTATGCCAATCATCGCGATGAGGAAGCCCAGTATCTCCTTGCAAAATATATTGATCCCTTGTTTGATGCAAACCGCGATCATGCCGACCAGCGTGGACGAAAAGGTGGCGATCATGATCGGGATAAAGACGTCAGCGGGGTTGGCCGCCCCCATCTGCGCACGGTACACCATCACGGTAATGGGGATGAGCGTAAGTCCCGAGGCGTTTAGAACCAGGAACATGATCATGGGGTTGGAGGCCTGCTCCTTGTTTGGGTTGATCTCTTGCAGCTCCTGCATCGCCTTGAGTCCAAACGGGGTGGCCGCGTTATCAAGTCCCAGCATGTTGGCCGATATGTTCATCAATATGGAGCCCGACGCGGGGTGGTTCTTGGGAATGTCGGGGAAAAGTTTCGAGAATAGTGGTGCTACTGTTTTAGAGAAGAGATCAATCATACCCCCCCGTTCACCAACCTTCATTATCCCCAGCCAAAGGGCCAGCACGCCAGTCAGACCAAGGGAGATCTCGAAACCGGTACGGGCCGAGTCGTAGGTCGAATTCATGATCTCGGTGAACACGTTCATGTCACCAAGGAAGATAAGCTTCACCAAGGCCACCACGAAGGCGATCAGGAAAAAGGCGATCCAAATGTAGTTTAGTACCATACTGGTAAGGGCTGGGATTCAAAGGCTTTTATGGCGGGAGCAATAGTAAAAACTAAAGGGCGTTGATCCTCGTGTGTAGCCACTGGAGCCGTTGTTCCACGAAATAAATTAGGTAGTCCACTTCTGCTTTGTATGACAAACGGACGATTTTTGTATTCCATTCCGGCTTGGTGATGTCCCATCCGGCTCCACCTTGTGATTTTGGACTGAAATTTTTTGCTTGTGAATCCATCAATACCCACGCCTGCTCCTTGATAAAATCGGGCACTTTGTCCAGTTCGGGCTTCACCTCGTTCCACCGTTTTTTCAATTCGTTCACAAAGTAGGGGTCTTTGAAAAACTGGTCAAACCAGGGGGAGCACTCCTTGATGTACCAACCGTCCGGTCCGGCCGAACTCGCACCTTGTTCCCAGGTGATATGGTCGGCGTTGCCGAACGCGATGTCAAAATCCCAAACCAGAGGTTGTTCTATCTTGCCGTTCCGGGGTAGGGCGAGGTAGCAGCTGCCCCGCATGTTTCCATCCACGTTTTTGCTCACCTCCTGGACGATGTAGTAATTGATGAATGATTCCACGTCGATGAACTTTCGGTATCCCGTTTCGGGATCTTTAAAGTTGGCCGAGTATAGAGCTTGCTCCGCTTTATTGAAAAACGTTTTCACGTATTCGAACTGGGCAGCTGTCGGTTTGTCCGGGTCTTTAAACATGATTGGCAGCGCCTTCAGGTTAGTCCTAAACTTATAATCCTCATCGTAATGAAAGTCAAGTTCGAGGAGATAGCCTCCCGTTACCGCTTCGCCCTCGTTGTCGGATTTTTTCACTAAATCCATGTTCAACCGCTCTTTGGATACCTTCACGTGCTCGGTGAGCGCGTACACCCCCTGGTACTGATCGTTCATGTAGAGGTCAATGCTCAACGAGCCGGGCGTCCACTTCATACCCACGATGCGTGAGAGCTCGAAGGCGGTGATGTTTCTCAGCAACGTTTTGTCGGTGTGGTTGGCAAGCAACGCCCAATCTTTATCGTTACTCATGCCCAGCAGGGTAGCCTTCTCGTCCAACTTGATCCGATAGGGTTTTTTATCCATGTTCCAGGTGGAGTTACCCCGTCCACGGGTGCCACCGGTGCCGGTGAATGACACTTGGTCGGAGTAGTAGCTGTCGATGTCCTCAATCGTGAAAGTGCTTCTCACGTAATTTTTTTTGTCAAGGATGGGCAACCCGGAGGTATCGATGTTCATTCGGGGAAGGCGTGGTCGCTCTTTCGTAATGACCACGGTGTAATCGGTCTTTGAACCATCTTCCGCGAAAACAGTGTAAACAACCGGTTCACTGAAATCGTTCTGGGTAACATTGCTCGTTTGATCGATGTTGCCGATCTTCACGGAAACGCCGATATAGGTGAAGGTAGCTACCAGCTTACTGGGTGATACGGCATACGGGATAACGGCGGTGAAGGTGGTACCCGATAACCTCGCCTTGATCGGGGCGTCAAGCTCCTTGTTGAATTCGGGGAGAAAGGTGAGCGTTCTGAGAGCACGTTCAGAGGAGAGTTCCTCCTCTATTATGGGTTCTACTGGCTCAGAACAGGCGATTAAAACCGAAAACAAGGTTAAAAGTAGAAACAAAAAGCTGGGGTGTATGCCCATTTGGTAGCGTGGGCTTCCCAGTATTATTCGCTTCTTGGTTGGAGGGGCTGATTGGTATGTTGTCATAACAGATGATGTTTTAATCTTTGCCATGTGATTGGGTGATAAGTGGGCTTTAATACAGACGTTGAAATTAATCCCTATGCAAATGTACCCCAATCAAACGGTTAATGCAAGCCAAGAGACGATTAAAGCTAAAAAAAGTAATGGAATCAGGCTGTAAGTACCGTTTTTTTATGTAGGTTTGTAAGAGTGAGTTAATACCACGATTCCATGAGCTGGAAAGACTTTTTATATTTTCGAAAAGGGTCGAGGGTAGGCGTCCTTTTGTTGCTTATCCTTATCTTGCTAGCACTACTGCTGAATGTGTTGTTGAGCTACCGCACCTCCTCACCGGTTGTCGTGATGCAAAACGACTCTATCATACGGGAGTTCGACGCGTTCCTGCAGACGCTACAGCCCAACGAACCGGCGGCCAGCGGGGAGACTTCGGAGACGGGTTTCGGAGCGGCGGAATCACGTTCCGGTGGCCTCGCCGGTTCGCGTTTAGGCACGACGACCGATTCGCGTTTTAGGGTGATCCTCGAAAAGGATTCAGGTAAAGCCCCATTGAACCGAAAGGAGGTAGAGCAGTCCCAGACGGTCTCTGATGGTGTGTCACTGGATATTCATTCCAAACGCGAGAATCGCAACCGTTACCCCCGCTACCCGAGGGTGGAAAAGTTGAGCGAGGGGGAGACCATCTCTTTGAATTCGACCGACACCACCGAGTGGAAGAAGGTACCCGGGATTGGAACCGTGTATGCCTCCCGCATTGTGAAATACCGCGAGCGGTTAGGGGGCTTTGTCCGCAAGGAGCAGCTCCTGGAGGTGTACGGTGTGAATAACGAGCTATACGTACGCATCGCACCTTATATTGAATCGGGTGGCAATGTGCAACAGGTTCGCGTAAATCAACTCGAATTTAAAGAGTTGTTGAGGCATCCTTACCTGAGTTACAAGCAGGTGCAAGCCATCGTGAACCTTCGAAACCGGAAAGGACGTGTCGACTCCATCCGGGAGTTGGGTATGCTTGATGAGTTCACTTCAGACGATATCTACAGGCTCGAACCCTACTTGGAATTCTAAGGGGTAGCGTTAATAGCTTGCTCAATATCTCTTTTTTACAATTAATTTCCCTGAATGGTGGGACTTGACAAAAATATTTTCTACTTTTACCCAAGCGAGAACGATTCGTGAAAACTTATCGTGCAGCGGTTCGTCTATTACATGGCTGTTTTAATTTTTTTCGTATGAAACCCTTCTTCCGCCTTTCACCTTCCATCTTGTTCATGCTTGCCCTCATACTGTTTAGTGGCTGCGATAGCAAACGATCCAGGTCTGTTGACCCCGAATTTTCCCGGTACGTCTCCGCGTTCACCAGCGGGAATGTCTCTACCGATGCGTTCATTCAGGTTGAACTCGCTCAAGAGATCCCCGCGGTGGAGTTGAACGCGGAGATCAAGGAGACGCTCTTCTCGTTTTCGCCCTCTCTGAAGGGACACGCTTTCTGGGTGAACGCGAACACCGTTCGGTTCATGCCCGATGCCGGACAACTGAAACCGGGGAAAGAGTACCGCATTACATTTCACCTGGGTAAGTTGCTGCAGGTGGACAAGAAATTTCAGCAGTTCCGTTTCTCTACCCGCGTTCATGAACAGAACTTCACGGCCGAAGTGCTGCCATACTCGCCCATGAGCAGTAGTGACCTTACCTGGAACGGCGTAGAGGTGCTGCTTAACCTCTCCAACCCCGTTTCTCCCGAGGATGCAGCCGGGCTGTTCGACGTGAAAGGTGCACGGGAGTGCCGTGTGCGTGCGACGACCGCGGGAGCGGCCTCGTTTCGCGTTATGATCGACAGCCTGCAGCGTACCAACAAGGACGAACAGTACATGTTGACGATCGACGGGAAGACTATCGGCTCTAAAAAGAAGATTGAGCATGTGATTGACCTGCCCCCGTTTTCGACAGACCATTTCCAGGTGGTTGATGTGCGGGTTGTGCAAGAGGGCGACCCTCATATCCGCGTCACTTTTAGTGATCCCGTCTCGCAAAGGCAGGAGCTGAAAGGACTCCTCGTTCCCTCAGGGGTGAATCACTTCACCTACCGCATCGACAAGAACGCGATCAAGATCTATCCCGAGACCTTTCCCAAGGGACAACTCACCCTTCAAATTCACCAAGGTATTCAGAACAGGGATGGACTTACCCTCGATAAAACCTACCAATACCAGCTACAGGTACAGGACGATAAGCCGCGGGTAAAATTCGAGAAGAGCGGCAACATCCTCCCCAACGCGGAGCGACTGTTGCTACCCTTTAGTGCCGTGAACCTCTGGGCAGTGGACGTGCAGGTGGTGAAGATTTACCAGAACAACCTCCTCTATTACCTGCAATCTGCCTCCCTCAATGATGGCCCGTCAAGTGGCGAGTTGCGTCGCTTCGGGCGGCTGGTGATGAAAAAACGGATCCGGCTGGATAGCGATAAAGCGTTGGACCTCACCAAGTGGAACTACTTCAATATCGATCTTTCGGAGATGATCAAGCGGGACCCCGGTGCTTTTTACATGGTTCGGCTTTCCATGCAGCCCGACTACTCGCTTTATCCCTGCAACGGCACGAGGCCGCGCATTCCGGAAGAGGAGCGGATGAAACGGTTCTCCAACGAGCTCCTCTCGAAAGAGGATGAGGCGGTGTGGGATCAAGCGATATCCTATTACTACGATCCGCTCGACTGGGATGTTTATAACTGGGAGGAGCGGAATGACCCCTGCAAACCTTCCTACTACATGAACCGCGAGCGTACTGTTCAGACCCTGGTTATGGCATCCAACGTGGGCCTGATTGCCAAGGCGGGGCAGGGCGATCGCTTATCGGTGGTGGTTACTGATATTCTTTCCACCCAACCCCTGACAGGGGCAGAGGTGACCCTGTACAACTACCAGATGCAGGTGATAGGTACCGGGAAAAGCGATGCCAATGGCTTCACTGATATTGACTATACAGGTGGACGTCCCTTCCTGGTAACGGCCACCACCCGGGGCGGCGATATGGGCTACCTCGAGGTAAAGGAGGAGGCCTCACTGTCGCTCAGCCGCTTCGACGTGAGTGGGAAAGAGGTACAGGAAGGACTGAAAGGGTATATCTATACCGAACGGGGCGTTTGGCGTCCGGGAGATAGCCTTTACGTTTCGTTTATATTGGAAGACAGGGAAAAGAGACTGCCGGAAAGACATCCCGTGACGCTCGAGGTGTACACCCCCCGTGGACAATTTTACCAACGGCAGGTTAAGAGCGAAGGGCTTAACGGTTTTTACACTTTTATCGTGACTACCGATCCCACAGCGGAGACCGGTATGTGGCAGGCCCGGGTGAAGGTAGGCGGTACCACGTTCTATAAGCCGTTTCGGGTGGAAACCATCAAGCCCAACCGGCTGAGGGTGAGGCTGGAGACCGACTCCATCATTGATGCGACGGGAGGAGCCATCACCGGGCGACTCACGTCGAGGTGGCTGCATGGTGCCCCGGCATCGAACCTGAAAGCGGAGGTGGACCTTACGCTCACCGCTTCGGATAACCCGTTCGGTAGTTATCCTGGCTATACATTTAACAACCCGATCGTGACATTCGAAACAAGCCGGACGAAACTATTCGAGGGGATCCTTGACGCTACCGGCGCGGCTACCGTGAAAGCGCAAGTACCGCTTGCAGAAAATGCGCCGGGGATGCTGAGAGGCAATATCCTATCAAGGGTCTACGAGGGAGGGGGAGACATGAGCTTCTACGGGCAAACGGTTTATTACTCCCCCTACCGTGCCTACGTGGGGGTGCAACCCCCCGCCACGCGTGTTGGCCAGTTCCTTGAGACCGATGCGCCTATCACGTTCAACGTGGCGATGGTGAACCCGTTTGGGAAACCGGTCGCCGGAAACGTGGAGTACCGCGTCTACAAGCTCAGCTGGAGCTGGTGGTGGGATAGCTCCGGGGAGGACTTGGGGAGCTACGTGAACAGTACGGCTGCCAACGTGGTGGCCACAGGGGAGGTCACGCTCGCGCAGGGCAGGGGGAAGATCGACTTCCAGGTGGACTATCCCGACTGGGGACGTTACCTGCTCCTGGTGAAGGATCGCGAGGGAGATCACACCGCGGGTACTATCTTCTACGTCGACTGGCCTTCGTGGCGGGGGCGTTCGGCCAAGGGTGATCCCGAGGGTTTGACCATGTTGACCTTTACCACCGATAAGCCGTCGTACGATGTAGGCGAGGTGGCTACGGTCATCCTCCCGAAAAGTTCCCAGGGTCGTGCACTGATAACCGTTGAGAACGGGTCAGGCATCCTGCAGCGCGAGTGGGTAAAGACCTCTGCTGATACAGATACCAAGTACACGATCAAGGTAACCGATAAGATGGCACCCAACTTCTACGTCTTTGTCACCATGCTACAGCCGCATTCACAGACGGTGAACGACCTTCCCATTCGGTTGTATGGGGTGGTGAACGTGGGCGTGGAGAATAGCAACAGCTTCCTGGAACCGCTTATCCGGATGCCGGAGACGCTTCAACCCGAGAAGGAGTTCACCGTTTCGGTCTCAGAAAAAGCCCGTAAACCGATGACTTACACCCTCGCGATCGTGGACGAGGGGCTGCTCGACCTCACGTCGTTCAAAACGCCCAACGCGTGGGGTGAGTTCTACGCCCGTGAGGCACTTGGCGTACGCACGTGGGATCTGTTTGACCGGGTGCTGGGAGCCAGCAGCAGTACGATGGGCCCGTTGCTGGGTATTGGCGGTGACGAGGCGTTGAAGCCATCGCGCGACAACGTGAACCGTTTCAAGCCGGTTGTCCAATTCATTGGCCCGTTCGCCTTGAAGGGAGGCGAGACCAAGGCCCATACCCTCCGCTTGCCCCAGTACGTCGGCTCAGTGCGGGTGATGGTGGTGGCCGGTGGCGGTGGTGCTTACGGTAGCGCGGAGAAGACGGTGGCGGTGAAGAGCGACCTGATGACGCTATCTACCCTCCCGAGGGTACTGGGACCGGGAGAAGAGGTGTGGCTCCCGGTGAATGTCTTCGCGGAGAAAAGCGCGCGTAACGTGCAGGTTACCGTTAAGACCGGCGGGTTGCTCACGGTGGTGGACAAGACCTCCCAAATCTTGTCGTTTGACGAACCGGGTGACGATATCCTCTTCTTCAAGCTTCGCTCCGGGAAGACGACCGGTGCGGAACAGGTGCTCATTCAGGCATCGGGCGACGGGGTGTCGTTCACCGAGACCATCGATATCGCCATCCGTAACCCCAACATCCCTACCGTGATCACGGAAGCCCGACTCGTGGAGCCGGGTGAGACTGCCCAATTAGAGGTAGAGACCGGCAGCGTAGAGCCCGAGGATTGGGCTACCCTGGAGCTCTCCCGCTTGCCGAGCGTCAATTTCAGCCGCAACATCAACTACCTGTTGGAGTACCCTCACGGCTGCACAGAGCAGATCACCTCCCGCGGTTTCCCTCTTCTCTACATCGACAAGTTTACCACGTTGAGCGATGAGGAGAAGCAGCAGGCGAGTGCAATAGTTGACGAGGTGATCCGACAGATCTCCTCCCGTCAGTTGGCCGATGGTGGCTTCATGTTCTGGTACGGAGACCACTACTCCTCGGAGTGGGCTACTACCTACGCGGGCCATTTCTTGATCGAGGCGATGAACAAGGGTTACGAGGTACCAGAGGCCGTGATGTCGCGCTGGGTGCAGTTCCAGGTGAGGCTCGCCCAAAACTGGTTGCCCACGAACCCCAACCTTGGTTATTACAGGTATTCGATGATCGACCTGCAGCAGGCGTACCGGCTCTACACCTTGGCACTGAGTGGTAACGCGGAGTTGGGGGCGATGAACCGACTGCGGGAGTTGCCCAGCTTGTCGTTACAAGCCCGATGGCGGCTGGCGGCAGCCTACGCTGTCGCGGGCCGGAAGGAGGTGGCGAACGCGCTCGTGTTCAACGTGACTGACGAGGTGGAGGAGTACAGCTTCAATAACGACACTTACGGTAGCTCGGGACGAGACCAGGCGATGATCCTGGAGGCCTACCTGTTGCTGGACAACCTGGAGAAAGCGATGCAGCTCGCCCCATCGGTTGCTAACTCTCTCTCTGCCAGTTATATCACCACCCAGTCGGCCTCCTTTGGACTGGTCGCCATGGCGCAACTCGCGGAGAGGATCGGTGATGGTAATATCGATGTCGACTGGTCGCTGAATGGCAAAGCGATGGCGAGGGTGAACACGCCCAAAGCGATCCACCAGGAGACCCTTGAACCAGGAGCCCGCCTGTCTGTCAGCCTTACCAATAACGGTGAAGGTGCACTGTACGCCCGCCTATCGGCGCGGACGATACCCGCGGCCGATGCCGAGTTAGAGCCGAAGCAAGGGCGGCTGCGGCTCTCCGCACGGTACGTCAGGCTTGATGGTAAGCTGTTGGAGGTGAAGTCGCTCACGCAAGGTACCGAGTTCATCGCTATCGTGACTGTCCAGAACAGCGCAGAGCAGCCGTTCACCGATTTGGCGCTCACGCAGCTCTTCCCCTCCGGTTGGGAGATATTTAACGAGCGGATGCTCGATGAAGCCGCCGCGAATACCGATGGTGGGTATAATTACCGCGATATCCGGGATGACCGGGTGTTAACCTATTTCAACCTCGGCACCGGGCAGTCGAAGAGCTTCCGGGTTCGCTTGCAGGCAGCCTACCGCGGCAAATTTTACCTCCCCGCGGTGTCATGCCAGGCGATGTACGCGCCGGGTGAGGAGGCCAAGAACAGCGGAGCCTGGGTCACGGTTGAGTAACGCCGGGGATGCGGGTGCGGAGAACGATTAAGTGAAACGTGAAAAGGGCTGGGCGTGCGTTGGCGATGGTTGCGAAGGAGAAAACTCGTCGTCTATTCACGGGGAAGGGGATAACACCTGGCTTGTTTGCTGTGAACGTGAAGCTGAAGGAGATGGGGGGCCCTGTTGTCGTGTGCGTACGGGGAGTTTGGAAGCGGGTGCGCGGTTGGAGCCCGCGGCGTAAGATCCTGTTGTCCCTTTTGATCGCTTTGCTCTTGTTATACCTCTTCTGCTTGCCGGGCAGGTTGTTTGACCCGCCCTACAGCACGGTGGTGACCGATCGGAACGGCGAGCTACTGGGCGCCCGTGTCTCGGGCGATGGGCAGTGGCGTTTTCCGCCGACGGCGAGTGTGCCCGACAAGTACGCGGTGTGCCTTATCCAGTTCGAGGACCGCTATTTTTATTCTCATCCAGGGGTGAACCCGTTATCGCTGGGTAGGGCGATGGTGCAGAATGTACGGGGGGGGAGGATCGTGAGTGGCGGGAGTACCCTCACGATGCAGGTTATCCGATTGTCGCGTCAAAAACGGCGCACTTACGTCGAGAAGCTGATCGAGATGATTCTCGCCACCCGTTTGGAGCTGTCTCGCTCTAAAAAGGAGATATTGGCCCTGTATGCCTCACATGCGCCGATGGGGGGTAATGTGGTGGGCATCGATGCCGCGTCATGGCGTTACTTTGGGCACGATTCCGAATCGCTTTCGTGGGCAGAGGCAGCCGTGTTGGCGGTACTGCCTAACTCCCCCGCGATGATGCACGTCGGTCGGGACAGGGAGGGGCTGCAGCGCAAGCGGGATCGTTTACTGCGTCGTCTGCTGGATAACGGCTTTATCGACCAGACCGACTATGATTTGGCCCTATTGGAGCCATTGCCCGATCACCCGCGCCCCTTGCCCCAGATCGCCCCCCACCTGGTGACCCGCTTGCACCTGGAGCGTTCCGGGACACGTGTCCGGTCGACCGTTAACAAACACCTGCAGGAGAGGGTAGAGGAGGTGCTCAATCGCTGGAACGCCGAGTTCGCGAGCAACCATATTTTCAACCTAGCCGCACTTGTGGTAGACCTCGAACGTAACGAGGTCATGGCCTATTGTGGGAACGTGGGGTTTAACTCGAATCAGCGTGGCGGGCAGGTGGACATCATCCAGTCCCCCCGCAGCACGGGTAGCATCTTGAAGCCGTTCCTCTATGCCGCTATGTTGGAGGAGGGTGACCAACTACCCACCGAGCTAATCCCCGACATCCCCATCAACGTGAATGGGTTTGCTCCTCAGAATTTTAGTCTCGATTACGATGGTGCGGTACCTGCCGATGAGGCGTTGGCACGCTCGTTGAACGTGCCTGCTGTACTCGCCTTGCGGAAGTATGGTGTCTCCAAGTTTCACGACCTGCTGAAGAGGGTGGGGCTGACCACGCTGCATCGCCCGGCCGACCATTACGGCCTCTCCCTGATCCTGGGTGGTACCGAGGGTACATTGTGGGATGTTGCCAACGCGTACGCGCGGTTGGCCTATACCGTGACCGATTATAACCGTGACCGGAAATACTATCAACACGGGGTTTTTCAAACTTCGCTTGACCCAGAGGCGGGAGTTAAGGGACTGGGTGATGGATTGGCGGTGATCGAGGGAGCCTCAAAGAAGCACGGTAACGATCGAAAAATGGCCACTTGGGGAATGGATGATTGGGAACAAAGTGAAACGGTTCACGTGGAGCAGGCCGGTGATCTTGTGGAACTTAATTGGGAAGTGGATGATTCCCCACCGTTCCGTGCCGGTGCCACCTGGCTTACATTGAAGGCGTTGACCAACGTGAATCGTCCCGAGGAGTTGGACCGCGGCTTCGTTCCATCAGTTCGGGAAGTAGCCTGGAAAACGGGCACCAGCTACGGCTTTCGCGATGGTTGGTCGGTCGGCATTACCCCGAGTTACCTCGTTGCCGTATGGACGGGCAACGCAAGCGGTGAGGGTCGTCCCGGCCTCACGGGTGCCCGCACCTCAGCCCGGGTCATGTTCGACCTGTTCAACTTGCTCCCCCCCACCGGTTGGTTCAACTGCCCCTACAGTGAGCTGGTGGAGGCAGCTGTTTGCCGCGAGAGCGGGCAGTTGCGCGGGATGCATTGCCCCGAGGGCTCCATCGACACCTTGTTGCTCCCCGTGAAAGGACTGCAGGGATCGGTATGCGCCTACCATAAGCGGGTGCACGTTTCAGAAGATGGCCGTTACCGCGTGCATGAGACCTGCGCCGGCGCAAGGGGCATACGCCCCGTCTCGTGGTTTCAGCTGCCCCCCTCTTGGGAGTGGTATTACAAGCAGAAACACCCCTCGTATCGCTCACTGCCTCCCGTATCTCCCGAGTGTAGTTCGGGAAGCGCTTCCGCCGTGGAGATGCAGTTTATCTACCCTTTCCCCGGTGCGGTGTTGCGGCTCACCAAGCAGTTGGATGGCTCTTACGGCAATGTCGTCTTCGAGTTGGCACACCGTCGTCCTTCTTCGCACGTTTATTGGCATTTGGGCCGTGATTACGTGGGGGAAACGACCGGCATCCACAGGATGGCACTCTCTCCCGGACGGGGTAAACATACGCTGACGGTGGTTGATGAGACGGGCAATTCGCTTGCGCTTCAGTTTACCGTGGAGTGACGGTCAGAGTGAGCATAGAAAAAACCATAAATTGAGAAAATAATCCGGAACAGGAGAAAAGCACGGATGTTTTTATTATTTTTGCCCCAACTTCGCTTGAATTTACCGCGAAGGGCAAGGTTCCATACACCAAAATGCTAATAATAAATTAATCGTATGAAAAAAAAGATTGTTTTCGTCGCGTTATTCGCGTCGGTCCTCACTATTGGAAAGTCACAGCTTAAGGATGTGACCTTCACGCTTTCACCCATGATTGAGCACACGTGGTGGAACGAATACCTGACTACCGATAACAGTACCTTCTGGGGTGGTCGGATAGGCTTTGGTTTCGGTCCGATGTTCGAGGTACGGGGTTACTACCAGCGTTCACTGGATGTCCAAGCTACCTTGCGTTCGATTGACTGGAAGGTAACCGATGATTGGGCAGATAAGATGGTTGTTTCGCATGTGGATATGGAGCGCTATGGTGGTGAACTAAAGCTCAACCTGATCAAGAACCAGATTTTCTCGCCGTTCATTACCGTGGGTGCTGGTGTGCAGAAGTTTACCTACCAGCTTCCGTCAAAGAAAGATCCAGACACCCCGTTTGATGTAAAGGAGGAGCAGCTCTTCGGTGCTTTGGGGTTGGGAGCGAAGTTTCGTTTATCAGACCGCTTGGATTTTACCCTCGAGGCCAAGAACAACTTCTTCAACGTGAGCGATGAGAGCTATTACCTGAGTCCCGAATACGTGTTGAAGGAAGATGGGGAGAACCGCTTACACAACTGGGCTGCCGTTGCCTCGCTTGACTTTTACTTGGGGGGTATGAAGGCTGATGACGATGAGCTTTATCGTGCCTATTCCCGTCTCTTTTCCGATGGTTTTAGCGGCATGAAATTCGTGCTTGAACCAGGCGGTGCTTATATCGACTTCCACGATAAATCACTATTGTTTGACCAGTATTTCGTGGGAGGATCGGCAGGGGTGGACTTTTCGTCGCTTGTGGGCCTTCGCGCTTTCTATTACCGGGCTACCGAAAAACCCGACAAGCTTTCATTTGATTTCAACGACAACCTGGCTATGTATGGTGGTAACCTTATCGCCCGCTTGAATCAGCCGCGTGGGGTGACTCCGTACCTTTCGCTCGGTGCAGGGTACATGAAAGTGGATGAGGAGTATGTCAGTAGAGGTAATCTTCCGGCACCACCATCGAGCCTGTTCGCTATGGGTGGTTTCGGGATGGAAATCCCCTTATCGAGGTACATTGCTCTGCATGGGAGCTTGAACGCCCTGTTCTCGCCCGAGAGGGGTACTGACGCGGCCAACGTGTTGAATCCTTCTCAAGTGAAGACGAGCCTGATGTATCAGGCTGGGGTGAGGTTTAACTTGGGTAAGGCCGCCCGTGCCGAGACCGACTTCGTCCATCGTGATGCCGCCCATCGGGCTGTTCAGGAGGAGCGTGAGTACAGCAACGAGCAGATCAATCAGATACGGGAAGAATATCAGGAGCAGATCGCGATGCTGAATGCCGAGCTTGACTCGGTTACGCAGGCCAAAGATTACACGCGAGCTGCCCAGATCATACAGGAACGGGAAGCCGTGGGTTCCTCGTTGCAGCACTTAGATGCCTCTTTTGCCGATCGTGGTACGTTGGTTCGGATGACCGAGGATGACTTGAATCGCCTCGTTAACGACGTGATTAGCGAAACCCGTCGCAGTGCGTACGATTATTATAATACCCAGACTGTCAGTCAGGCTGTAGTGGAACCGTCGAGGGAGCTCACCGACAGGTTGGATGACCTGGAGCGGAAGCTCGATCGTAATTTCGTGCAGATGAGCCAGGTGGGACAAACGACCGCCCCTACCACAACCACTGTTATTACTGATCGGGATGCTTCCACCCGGGATGTTGTCCCGAGGAGCGAAGTGGTAACCCCAGGTAGGGCCGAGGGGCGTTTCTTCAAGTGGAACCGCCTGAGCCTGTTCACTGGATTAGGCTTTGGTGATTTGACAGCGTGGAACGTGGGTGCTCGTGGCTACTTGCAGATTGCTGATACCGAGTTGGATTTCGTGCCCGAGTTTTACGTGGGCATGGGTGATAAGAACGGTTTAGGCCTTTCGGGCAACGTGGTTTACAACTTTCTGAAACCTGACTCTTTCCTGCGTCCCTACGCCGGTTTGGGACTGGGCATTTTCCATGGAAAGAAAGTACATTACGGAACCAACGTTATCATCGGTGCTGATATTCACTTGTTAGGTGGAAGTCTATTCGCGGATTACTCTTGCAGGAACTGGTTCAAGCAAAACCTGTTGGCTGTAGGGTATCGGTTCGTATTCTAGATGAAATAATCGTATGAAAAAAGTGATCTTTTTCTTGGTGTGCGCATTCATTGTCGCGGGCATCTTGCCAACGGGGGCTCAGGAAGTCTCCCCGTCCAAGGAGCTGGTGATAGACAAGCAGGAGTTGATGGACGCGTTACGCCAAATATCAGATGCGGTGTGGGATATGGAAGAGCAGAAAGCTCGTCCGCGGGTAGAAGAGCAAGCACTGCAATACCGCTTAGACCGCCTTGAGAAGATGATATTGGATCTTTCTCTTTACCTGGGATTGAAGCCAACGGGGGTGGGGGGACAGAACAGCCTCGTGATTGACCGAACGCGTGATGTGTCGGTTCCCTATTATTACCCGTTACAGCCTGGTGCTGCCGGGGTTCAAAGGCAGCTTGGTGCCGGGCACTACCCGGGCACGTTTCAAGGGATGCCCGAAGACAGTTCTGGACGAACCGATTCGTTGCAGTTGATGATTCAATCGCTCTCGTTTCAACTCGATAGCCTGCAGCGGCTCGTTAACGTGGCGGCGTTACAAGTCGCGGCCCTGCCGATTGCCGATGCCCCAGGTGATTTGGTTGTTGCTGACTCGCTTTTCGTGCCCGAGCAGGCTGCCGTTCGTAAACCACTCTTCCTGCCAGCCCAGGTTATTCAACCTGCTCAGCGTGTTCAACCTGCTTTCGACCGTTTCAAGTCGCAGGTTTTCTTTGCCGTTTCGTCTGCCGCATTGACGAGCGAAGGCAAGAGGGCGCTGGATGAGATTGTTGCCATCATGGAGAGAAATAGTGGATTGGTCGCTACCCTTTCAGGCAGCTCCAGTCGTGAGGGCAACACCGTTTACAACGAATTGTTATCGCGTAAGCGTGCAGAATCGGTTCGTGATTATTTGACCGAAGCGGGAATCAAGGCGGAGCGAATTGTCTTGGAAACGGCCGGAATAGATAAGGAGTCAGACCTGTTGCTTTACGGTAGGCGGGTAGATATTGTCTTGTCGTTGGGCGATTAAAGATAAATGATATGGCGCAATAGAAAGAGACGCCGACTGCTTCGATTTATGGGCAGTCGGCGTTTTTGCAGTGTACCAGTCCTAAATATTATCTAAGCTCAAGCGAGAATGTTGGATATTATACTCGGTAAACACAGGGCATACCTTATTAATACTACCTTCGTGAGGAGATAAAAAAGGAGCCACCCAAAAAAGGTGGCTCTTTGAAGCTATATGGTAAGAAGGAAGTCTGTGGAACTTTCCAAACCATTCCAATCTTTATAATCCCTCCAATCACCATTGTACCAGAAATAGAGCGAGTTGTTCGGGAAGCCAACCCCGGGGAAATTAGCGGTATCTCTATTTAATGTAAGAGTGTATGGATAGCCATACCACCCATCTTGGTAATATTGTCGTGGGCTTATGTTAATAAAACTAGTTATGTTGACCTGTGGATTAAAACCATATAGGTACAAGTACTCTAAGTTCAGTGTTGTCTGATAATATCCTTGGTTGTAGTAAGTCCGCGCTCTTATCCTTCCGGTAATCTCTATTGCTTGAGGTTCTAGCGTCGCGGTATTGGTATTTCCCGTGGAAGCCCATTCGTTAAGCGTTTTGGTGCTGGATACCGTGTACTTTACATGTCCGTAACTGGAGGTTTTAAGCACCTCTGTGGTTATGGTGAAGTTCTCGTTCCCGTTAGCCGAAATGAAGCTGTTGGGTGCACTCATCTTAAAATAGCCATCGGAACCTCCTGTTGTGAAAGTCATATTATACGCTGTAAACAGTTCTTCCGTTGTGTAGTCAACACCATCAAATGTAAAGGTAAATACAGAAGTTAGCGGCACCATAGGAGTAGCCCCATCCGGTCGTGCATACTTCAATATTAAATCAGTAGTAGTGTATTCAATAGCCTCCGCCAGTAACGTTTGCTTATTGTAGAATCCCGAAGTCAGGTGAATCGGCTTGGTAGTTTCGCCATCCGATGTGTTCATCTTAAAGGGAATCTGCGCCTTCCCTGCTGTATAGTCAGCTTGGGTTACCGTATATTGGTAATAGGTTTTGCCATCTTTATAGACAAGAATCACCTTATTATCCTCACCTGCATTGACCGGTGTCATCTCCGAAGTCTCGATCAAGACATTGAAAGGCACCAAAGTAGAGGGTATGGCTTTAGGTACATCAAACTCCAAGGTGCGGTAATTTGTACCTGTTTCTTTTGGATGTAAAACCGCGTTAAACTCGAACGGGGGGCGCAAGGTGAGGCGTACCTGTCTAAGGATTGGCGTGGTGGCACCTGAAATACCGTCCACGGGGGTAGCGGGAGTGCCGGAATATCGCAACGCTACCACTTCTACCGAGTAGTCCAGTACCGCGTCAGGCGGGATTGCCTTTACCTCCACCGTAAAGCCGTCGGGAGTCCCGGTCAGGGCACCTAAATAGTTGTCAGTAGCAGTATCCCACGTGGGATAATACCTGAGATAATTCCTTAAATCAGTCGTCCCTGACATATAGTTAGTACTGAAAGAATAGGTACCCGGCGTTACCAAAACCTGCTGGATGGGTGAAACCACAAGGCTTTTCTGTCCGTCAGAGACATGCTCAAAATCTTTCAACTCCACCGATGAGAAAATATTATTCCCCGCGGGGGCTTGAATGGCATCTGCTATGGTAGCGAAACCGTCGGAGTTAACGCTGGCAATATTTACCTGGTAGTGTCTGTTTCGAAGGATAGGGAAATACGCGCTAATCACCTTATTGGGGTCGTTTTGGTCTATCGCCTTTCGTGTAATCAAGTCCACCTTGTAGTAGCGAACACCCAGTGACGTACCGTTTCTATTCGTACGTTCTCCTTTTATAAGTACAAATGCTATTTTACCTTCGTCGGTGCCCTTCTCAAAAAGGTTAAAAGATTGAGATGAAGGAATAAAGAAATTTGGTTCTATCTCACTTGCATCTATAATCTCGGCGTTGGCGGGAACGGTAGGCGTGTTGGGTGGAAAATCGAAGTAGTAGAGGTAGTTTTCTGTCCGGAAAGGAACTATTGACCCTGTTTTCATCACGTTACCCACGGCAAAGCCTTGGAGTATGAACGAGCCTTCGTTCGGGTCTTGCGTACCCGCGTTATATGCTACCGATATCTTGGCGTAGTTGCGCAACAGTTTCACCACTTTTCCGTTGAACGTATTATCGTCTAATGCCGGTACTTCCACTACCGACCACATGGGATCAAAGGCATCCACCGGGTTGGTGCCATCCAAGCCGGGCAGTGTAGTGGTGAACTTTGGATCGGTCAACATTTCACCGGCTGATTTGCCCACCGCGAAATAGTCCTGCGTGAATCCAACCCATTTGTGGTTGGCAATAAAGTGGATATACCTTTTTTGACTGCTTTTGATTAGTGAGACAGTAAACTGCTTTATCTCGGAAATGTTTCCTTTTTGGGCATCAGGCAGGTAGGATTCGTTCGCTGTAGGCACGTTGGTGGTTGTATTTCCCAGCACAGCATCTTCGCTATAGAGGAACTTCTGGTTCTCGTCAAAGACCAAGAGCCTTAGTGAAGTAACGCCATCAAGTGTTTCCACGCCGCCCGAACGAAGTTGTACCTTGTTCAGATCGTCAGCTTGCAGCCCCATGGTAACTTTAAACCGTTTGCCTTCGGCTGACGGCGCGGCAACCTCAACCTCTTCCTCCATCTCATTGATGACGTTGTCGTGAATGCACGATGTGGCGAAGAGTCCCAGTGCGACCGTGAGTATGGTGATCCAATATGTTGTTTTCTTTATCATATTTGGCTTAAACGTTCTTTGTAGTTTACTTGTCATCTAAATGGGCGGTATCGAAAATACAGCGGACATATGAAGAGTTAGAAGTAAACTCTACGTTGTCTCTAAAATTATAGGCCGTACCATCTTTCGCTGTCCAATAGTTTGTCCCATACATCAGTCCCTTGGTAAGTGTATTGGGGTCATCCTGTATCTGGTCAATTAGCTTTGCTTCCGCCAATGTAGGAATACGCCATCTTCCTTGGTACTTAAAGGTTTTACGAACTGTTCTTGTTTGCCAATAGTTACTTCCAGGAGTTTTATAATGCTCCACATAATCACCATCGATACCATATTCACCTTCAAAATAGTTAGAGCACCGATTCTGTGCATGTGTATAGGATCTATAGTAATGGGTTGATCCACCTGGACTATTCCCCCTATAAGGTACATTATCTGGGTAAAGTGATGGTACTGCATAAGGACCATAACCAGATGCGTAAGTAGGATTTAGGTATTGTGTTGCCCCACCATCTTTCTGGGGAACTGCAAAAGACATACCATGTTGGGTGGCAATAATAAACTCCGGTGAGACCATGTTGTTGCTTGCGGCATCTGATTTCGTTAAACCATTTGCATCTACCGGATTCCCTATTAAAAAGGCATCAGTAGGTACTTTGGAGGTTACCCGGTTAAAGACATCGTTTCTTTGAGCGCTTTGAGTACTTTCTCCTTGATATGTAGCCATTATACCCAAGGTGCTGTGATGACGAAAGTCGGCATAGGGGCGAGCTGCTGCAATATCCCCCTCAGTAGGTCGGAAACCAATGGATTCTCGCCCCGTGATATAGATGGGTGGATATTGGGTAACAAATACCTCTTGGGTAAGCCCTCCCCCCTGTTGCGAAACGGTAAACTTGATATAGAAAGGGGTGTAGTTATTCGGTATGGTATGGGTTACTATCAACTTGCCATCCTTTAAATGTGTCCCTTCAGGAGCCACTTCGACAGTCGAGCCATCAAAAGCAGGAGAAACTGTTTCGGTACTTTGGAGAACATTGTTTTTGTAAGTCCTCTTGATTCCATTGGTGCCATCAAATGTAAACACCACCTTGAAGAAGTCGCCCCGCATATCGAAATAATTATAGTAAGCTTCGTTAATGGTGATATTCACAGGTAGACTGGAAACATAGTCTATTTCGCGAGTGGCATCGTTAGCCATTATCGGTGTAAGCTCTTTTACCACCAGGTAGTGCGCTTCATCCATGGTGCCATCTATCACATCACCCGTAATCCAAGGCTCTATGGCTATATGCGAGGTTACCTCCATAGGTGTATCTTCATCCAGGCTGCCCAGCTCGGCAATGGTAGTAACGATATCGTAGAGGTGATTTCGCTCTAAACGATTGATTTTTTCGGCTCCCATCCCGTCCATCGGCATTCGGTAATTTACCGGGAAACGGTAGTAGTAATAAACGCCGGGGTCATCGGTATTGGGTGTAGTACCATCTTCCAGAAACTTAGGGCGTAACTTTATACGAACCGTTAGATAGCTCTCTTTTAGCCAGTCTCCTGTCCAGTTATTTTCGTAGGAGTAGAAGGGGAAGTGCATCAGGAATTGATCCGGATGGTCGGGGTTAGAATTGGTTTTACCAACCATCGCCTTCCAGGTCATCGCCCTATAATCGGTATCTTTCCATGCAGTAGGGGCGTATGGAGTGCTGCCTGCTATCACAAAACTTTTCTCGGTATAGTGCAACAGCCTAACAGAAATATCCTGGGGGTTGGTCTCATCGTTGTCTATATGCACTATTTCATAAGGTGTCTCTATTCCATTGGAATAGTCCTTCACATTTACCTCCGTGATTCGCAAGCGGATCTTTGCTAATGCGCGACGCAATCCCAATGTTTGAGTAACCATGAAACGATCATTGGCTCCCCAATTAATCGTTACCGGTGACAGGCTTCCATCCATTAAAAAATTGGTTTGAGCCGTTGTTTGAGCTAACTCATTGAGATTGTCTTGCACCTTCAACTCTAACTCTGCCAGCTTGGTAACACCGGTAACCACATCTGCTTTGGCATTGATAACGCCAACGATATGGACGCTCTTTCCTTCCAGATTATTCACCTCACTTTGTGGTACCACTACCCGTACCTTGTAGCTATCGGCTTGCGTAGGGTCGGCATTTGGAGTAAGGCGTTGAACGGTCGTGTTTCCAAAGCTTTTAATCAGGTTTTTAGTGGTTGCATCAAATAGAAACAGCTCTATTTTATCTATCTTGTTCTCATTTAACGTAGCGGCATCATAGCTCCCTTTGTCATGGTCTCCGGGTTCCGTGCTTACTCCCCGGGTAGCTGCCTGATCCTCGGTGCTGTTTCTTATCGTCAAACAAAGCTCAATAGCCTTGGTCCCTTCAGGGACAGGGAGATCGTCATGTAGCTCAAATTCTTCGCCAATACATCCCCACATCATCATAAAGGCTATGATGAAACTTAAATAAGAGATATGTTGTAACAATCTTGTCATCTCTGTCTGATTCCACTTTTTATAGTACGGTGCGTAAGCCCATGTTATATCCCCATGGTTTGCTTAAATTTCCATCTCGCCGCGGGGCCGTCGCCCACATAACGACAATCTGGGATTAAGGTGCCTGTACCGTTATCCTTAAAGCCTAAGAACAGTTCCTTACCGTCCACTACAATATAAAATACCGTGTAGCGAGGTGTCTTGTCAAAAGGTTCACGAGGTGTGATGGTAAATGTGTACTCCGTGCCGGTGCCGTCCACAATCCCGCTGGTGGTAGTACCGGTCATTTTAAATTCCAACCCATTGGAGATGGAAGCTGTCCAGAGTGTACCAACGGGTGCCGTGATGCTAAACGTGATATTTACAGAAGTGGGTAGATTTGTTATAATATCGTCTTTCAACTCCACCTCAGTAAAGAGATCTTGCAATGATTCCACTCCATCTCGTGAAACCTGAATGGTGTACTCCGGGCGTACAAAGTCAAGCTGTGACTCTACCAATGTCCAGGGCATCACCTGTAGTGTGAGGTCAATCTCCTTACCATCGGCAGGCACGTTGATATCGAACAGGTAGTGATGGTTGCGGATTATATTGTATTGAGCCAAGGTGTTATCGCGGGCAAACGTGAGGTAGTTAGTGCCACTTCCCGGGGTGGGTCCGTTGGATATAACCGGTATTTTATACACCTTACCGCCATTCATTGTAATTTGAATATAGTTAACTGCTCCAATCGGTTCATCGGTATTTGTGGCAGCATCTCTGTTCCACCCTTTATCTTCGTTTGTGGCAAACAGCCGTTCTGGAACATAAAGTTTGGTTGTGAAGTCTGTCGTAGCAGGCTTGGTAAAATCAAACTCCAAAGGGGTAGTCAGCAATACTTGGCTGGGCAAAGATGTTTCGGCCAATTGAGCAAACGTCCAGTTTTTCGCAGCGTTCACATATTCAATTTTAGCGATATCGGTTTTTCCTTCGCCGCTGATGTTAAGCTCAATTTTGGCATTGGCGCGAATAAGGTTGATGGTGTTCTGTTCCGTTGCACCCTGGTAGTCTTTTCCAAAAAGGCTGACCGGCTTCAACTGCTTATCGGCCTCGTTGCCCACGTTGGGTTTAAAAGGTGTGGGGTTGGCGTATGTGCCTCCCTCCGCCACTACTTGGCTACGATATACGCGTGCCATAGGGAAAAGCGGGTTAGGGCTTTTTGCTCCCTGAAACGAGCTAAACTGGGCAGTAGCTTGAAGGTACAAATCAATCTCCGATTTGGTTTTCGCTTTAAGTGCATCATCTGTATCGGGATAGTTGGTGATAAAGTAAAAATCGTAGGTTCCCGCCTTTAGCTTCATAATAAAGAAAGAGGCACTGGTGTACTCCTCGGCTACTTTGGCGCCGTTTGTCCCGGTTTCAAATACCAGTACCGCCAGCTTATCCACGTAATCTTCCCGGTCATCAGCATCGCTGTTTATCGATGGGGTTGTTCCCTGCGCCCGGGTGGTTGGTTTATTGGAGTTGAAACTCACCTGGAAAGTCATATAGACATCACCCTCATCTTGTACAGAGGTATCAATATCGAACTGCTCCCTTATACAAGAAGCCAGCAAGATTAACCCACTAATAAGAGTTAGGTTGATAATATGTCTAAATAGAGCTTTCAACTTTATGAGCTTTACATTTAACCTTTTACTAACATACGTTATCAATAATCTCCTCCCAATTCCGTTTCGTAACTATGAATTTGCCAATCGTTCACGTAGATCGCCCAGCAGATGTAGGTGCCGCAATTGAGGCACTTGTCCTTGATCACGAATTTCACGTCGAAATCGTTATCGCACGCCAGGTTTACGTTATCATTTTTCAGCAAGACCGTTCCCAGCAAATCACCTTGCCAGATGAGCTCGTCGGTTACCACGTTCTTCACCGAGATGAGGTTGTTGTAGCCTGTCTTCAAGTCCATCAGCGAGTAGCTGGCGGTGAGGTTGTTATTGGTATAGGCGATAGTCGCGGGATAGGTCAGCGCCTCTTTGTTGAGCGGCATGGTGCCGTCGATATTTATTGTGCCGTTCGCCGAGGAGATCTCTATCACATAATCCCTTGGATCTGTATCTCCCAGTACCGATTCGTGCAGCTCTACCTCCACGTTTATACGGTTGGTCACCTCCTGCAGGTTCACGGCGGTGTACTTATACTGCGTTCCCACCTCTGCAGGGTCTTCCAAAAACACCACCGGACTTATCCCCTGCCACACCTTGTGGTCGCCCAGTGCTACCGCCCGGTTGTTCTGCGATTTGAGCGTGAGCATCACGTCTTTCTTTGTGGTTACCCCCTCGGTAAAGGAAGACATGGTAAACTTGTCATTAACCCCCGCCCAACCTATAAAGGAGTAGTATCCGTTGGAGAGTGGCACCAGTATTTGGTTATTTCTGTCCAAGTTCACATCCTTTAGGGCGGTCATTGATACCAGCATATCCTGCTCGTTAAAAGCGAAGAGGTGTAGGTCGGACACCTGACCGATAAACGTTGAATCTACTTCACAAGGGGTCATCGAGTAAAATTTCACGTACACACCTTGGGGACAATCCGACAGATCATCGTACACCAGGGAGTCGCACCCCCAGAGGATGGTTCCCAACGCGAGCAGCGTTATCCATATCCTGTTTTGTAAATTCATTGTTTTGTGTATTATTTTATGCGTTTTTTTTAAATATTCGGAGGGAGAGGGGGGTTACCGACTCCCCCTCCGAATTCAATATCTATCATTAGTAGTTGTTTCCTAAATCAACGGTATAGGAGTGTAGATTCCAATTTAACACCTTGATTGAAACAGAAAGATAGGTCTTTTCCGTTACCAGCGGATCTTCGGGATCAATCGGGTTGTCTGGATCTGGATCTGGATCATTCGGATCAATCGGGTTTTTCGGCAATCCAATTTCCTTGAAGCTGCTAATGTGGATATGATATATCTGGTTACGCACGGTGGGAGATTCCGTGGGTTTCAGTTTATCCGCTCCCGGGTTTAACCAAAGAACGTACTTCATAATCGAACCGGTGTACTTCTTTACTTTTTGATCTGTTACACCTCCTTTTAGCGGGTCTTTCGCGTTAGCATCGCTACTGTAGAACAAGCCGTTAGCACCTAAGAACAAGTCGGCATTAGCCCCTAATGTCGCTAATTCAACTTCCGTGTCTCCCCATCCATCGGTTAATGGCTTGAATTTAGCCCGTATTTCAACGTAGGTTGTATTTCCTTTCTTATAATTAATTGCAGTGTGAGTAACGGGAAGAACGAACTTACTGGTTGTTTCGTTGTTAAGCTTTTCGCCGATGGCTGTATTGCTAGCATCATAGGTAAATTCTTGTGCATTGGTAAAAGAGTTTAACCCAGAATAATCAAATAATACGGTGTTCTGGGTTGCCCAATTTCCGCCAGCAGGAACATAGCTGTACACATCTTCCGGTGTTGCGTAATTACTCTTCTTCATAATGTAGAACTTCCTGTTGCTTTGTCCAACGCCATATTGTATACCGGTTACCTCGGCTATGGGGGTTGAAACACCGCCTATGTTTCTGTTAATTTGCCAGTTAGTGCCGGCTTTGGTTTGTACCGTAAGCATGGTACGCGCTACCACGCGCTCTACTTCAACTTGGGCATGGTTATTCCCAGTCCCATTCGGGTCTTTGGCTTGTTCTTCTGTAACACCTGCTGCAACATTGATCGTTTTCTTCGCGGTGTTCGTCATCATAACGGTTTCCTTGTTTGCAACACCGTCGTATGTTGCAACCTCTGACGCCACAGCTACTGCAGCCGCGGTAAATGCTGTTTCAAAATTAGTAGCGGATGTATTCTTAAGGGCTGTAATAATATCGTTATTTCCGTTTACTACAACATACACATCCACGTTGTCATTGGGAGTGGCTTTGACCGCTATCTTGGGTTTTAAAACACCATTTGCGTCAATTTCATGAAACTGGCTAAGATAGAAAGTCTCAAAATCGATCGTCTGATTACCGGGACTTACTAAGAAGACGGTAACATCTTCAATTTTATCTCGTCCTTTCCAGCCACCTGTTATCAGATTGTGATCATCAGGTAGTCCGGCACGAGTAGTGGAACCCTGTGCAAACCTCAGTGTTACACCCACGTAGGTGTTGCCTTTGCCCGTTTCGGGATTGGGGACATCCTCGTTGTTACAAGCCGCGAAGCCTAAGGCTATGGCAGCGATCGTCAAATAATTGATAATTTTCCTCATTTGTTTTTAACTGATTAAAAGTGAATAAATTATAATTCGTTGTTATGTTTTACTTATAAGCTTTCCAGGTGTTTCTTCAACTCCCTCAAGCTGTTCTTGATTGCCACCTTCTGCCTGTTTGCCGAAGTTCCAACCAGGAGCATTAGGAAAAGACAATGATGGTGAATGAATAATTGACGTTGCGCATAATAGTGTCGCTAAAAAAGTGCCTTTTTAAAGCGCACTTTGAAGTGCGTGTCAGCCCTGTTTAGTTAAATGCGGGGCAAATATACCACTTTTTTCTATAGTCACCTGGGGCAGGTGGTGATATTTGTCAAAACTGTGGAAAAATTCCACAAGATAGTTGCAATATGTCTGTTTTGGATATTCCCCCTAGGAGGAAATTTATGGTAATAGATTCAAATATTTTTTGCAGAAATGGGAGTAACCCCATTTCTGCAAAGTGAGTGTATGGTTTTTAGTATGTAGGTGTTAAAACGTGTTTTATTCGACCGGTTCCTTCTCCTTGTTTCCCTTTTTGGAACCGCCGGTTTTCTTGGGAGATAGCATGATGGACATTCGCTTTCCTTCCATGATAGGCATGTGTTCTACCTTTGCGTACTCCTCTAAGTCGTTCGCGAAGCGTAGGAGCAATACTTCCCCTTGCTCCTTGAACAGGATGGAGCGTCCCCTGAAAAATACGTAGGCTTTTACCTTGGATCCATCTTTCAGGAAATTAATCGCGTGTCTCAGTTTAAAGTTATAGTCGTGATCGTCTGTCTGGGGACCGAACCGGATCTCTTTCACGGTCACCTTGACCGCCTTGGCCCTCTGTTCTTTTTGTCGCTTTTTTTGCTGGTAAACGAATTTTTGGTAGTCGATGATCCGGCAAACGGGCGGCTTAGCCATTGGCGCGATCTCAACGAGGTCCAGCCCCTGCTCCTCGGCGATGCGCTTCGCTTCACGGGTAGGGTAAATACCCTCCTCAACGTTGTCGCCTACCAACCGGACTTCGGGTACCCGGATCCTTTCGTTGATCCGGTGTTGATCTCTTGAATTTCTTGGGTTTCTTCTCATTCAATCTTGTTTAATGTTTCTCTTTGTTATTGATGTTATTAAAAAAAGTGATTTGCTTACTCGTTGAATAGCTGGGGATTCATCATTTTCGTTACTTCACGGGTTACCTCGTCCGCGAAGGTGCTCAACTTCATGGAGCCTTTGTCCTCCCCGCCCTGTTTCCTGACCGAGACCTCTTGATCGCCCTCTTCTTTCTCACCCACGATGAGGAGGTAGGGCACACGTTTGAGCTCGTTATCCCGTATCTTGCGACCCACCTTCTCGTTGCGGTCGTCCACCTCGGCACGAATATCCTGTTTCTTTAACGTGTTCACCACGGAATAAGCGTAGTCGTTGAACCGTTCACTCACGGGGATAACCATGGCCTGGGTGGGGGCTAACCACAGCGGGAACTTGCCGGCGGTATGCTCGATGAGGACAGCCACGAACCGCTCCATGGAGCCAAATGGGGCGCGGTGAATCATCACAGGTCGGTGTTTCTGGTTGTCGGCACCGGTGTACTCCAGCTCGAAACGCTCGGGTAGGCTGTAGTCTACCTGGATGGTTCCCAATTGCCAGCGGCGCCCCAGCGCATCCCTTACCATGAAGTCGAGCTTGGGCCCGTAAAAAGCAGCTTCCCCTAGCTCCACCCTGGCTTTGAGTCCCTTCTCTTTGCACGCTTCCACGATGGCGCGTTCCGCCTTTTCCCAATCTTCGTCGCTGCCGATATACTTCTCCCTGTCTTCCGGGTCGCGAAGCGATATCTGTGCCTCGAAGTCTTTAAAGTCCAGCGCCCGGAAGATGATGAAGATGATGTCCACTACTTTCAAGAACTCCTCCTTCACCTGGTCGGGTGTGCAGAAGATGTGGGCATCGTCTTGCGTGAAGCCGCGCACCCGGGTGAGTCCGTGCAGCTCACCGCTCTGTTCGTAACGGTATACCGTTCCGAACTCGGCCATCCGGATGGGGAGGTCTTTGTACGACCGCGGGAACGCCTTGTAGATCTCGCAATGATGGGGGCAGTTCATCGGCTTGAGCAGGAACTCCTCTCCCTCCTCGGGGGTTTTGATGGGCTGGAACGAGTCCTTGCCGTACTTCTCGTAGTGTCCTGAGGTGACGTATAGCTGCTTGTGGCCGATATGCGGGGTGATGACCGGCTGGTAGTCAAACTCGAGTTGTATCTTCTTGAGGAACTCCTCGAGTTTCGACCGTAGCTGGGTTCCCTTAGGTAGCCAGAGCGGGAGTCCTGCACCCACCGTTTGGGAGAAGTGGAACAGTTGCAGCTCCTTGCCTATCTTGCGGTGGTCGCGCTTCTTGGCCTCCTCTATCATGGCCAGGTAGTCGTCCAGCATCGTCTTCTTGGGGAAGGTAATACCGTAGAGGCGGGTTAGCTGCGGGCGCTTCTCGTCGCCCCGCCAGTAGGCGCCCGCCGCCGACAACACTTTGACCGATTTGATGTAGGAGGTGTTGGGCAGGTGGGGACCCCGGCAGAGGTCGGTAAATCCGCCCTGCGTGTAGGTAGTGATGGTGCCCTCTTCCAGCTCGTTGATTAGTTCCACCTTGTAATGCTCACCTCGACTGGAGAACAACTCGATGGCCTCTTGCTTGGTGACGTTTTGCCGTTTGATATCTTCCTTGGCCGCGATCAGTTCCAGCATCTTCTTCTCGATGACCGGAAAGTCGGCCTCCCGGATGGTGACGCCTTCGCCCGGGTCCACGTCGTAGTAGAAGCCGTTCTCGATGGCCGGCCCGATGCCGAACTTGATGCCCGGGTAGAGCTCCTGTAATGCCTCGGCCATGAGGTGGGCGGACGAGTGCCAATAGGCGTGCTTACCCTCCTCGTCGTCCCACGTGAGCAGTTTCACTTCCGCATCGTTTTCAATGGGTCTCGTGAGGTCCCACGTCTCGCCGTCAACAGAAGCTGCCAGCGCCTCACGGGCTAAACGTTGACTAATACCCCGGGCGATGTCCAGCCCGGTTACTCCCTTCTCGTATTCCCGTACGGTACCGTCGGGAAACGTAATATTTATCATATCTTGTTTTGTTTTCTCTTGATTACTATTGGTTTATATTCTTTTCCGCCATCATACGGAATGCAAATGTAATGATTTTGTGATTGATGCAAGAATTTTTGACGGGAAAAATCATGAACCAGCGTGATACTGGACCTTTCGTCATGGTATCCGCATGACTGTGTTGTTAAATTCATTAGACCGTTTTGAATCTCTTGAGAATGTTGCCACGAAACCTCCCGTTACTGCATCCGCTTGATGATGCTATACGACTGTACGATTCCCAGTTCGCCCGCCTTACGCAGGTCATCCAGCCCATCGCGTGTTTCGCCAATTGACAAGCGGGAGATTCCCCGATTGAAGTAAGCCTCCGCGAAGCGGGGCTCCAGGTTGATTGCCTTCGTGTAATCGGTTATGGCTGCCCGGTAGTCCTTTTCAAGGATGTATATCTCCGCCCGGTTGTAGTAAGCGTAGATAAAGTCGGGTGCTTCTTTAATAATCGTGTTGTACTCCTTGAGGATGGCATCATGCTCAACCGACTCCAGCGAGAGCTCGGGTTTGCGCATGGTGCCGGGCAGCTCTTTCAGGAGATCCAACTCACGCTCCAGCTCGTTATCGAACAGGGAGGGGTCGCTTGAAAGTTGAGTGTTGTATTCCAGCTGCTTGGAACGAATAACCGCCCTTGCAAAACGGGCCATCACCATGCTCGGGTCCAGTTCCAATACCCGCTCCATATCCTTCAACGCGTTCTCGTAATCCTGTACTAAGGCGAAGTCCATTCCTCGTCCGAAGTAGAGTCTGGCATCACGGGGTGAGCGGTCTATACGGGCCGAGAACTGGTCGATGGAGCGGAAGTGGGCATCCACCTGAAGCTCGTTCAACGGCGCCTCGTGATTGGTCACTTTCAGCACCCAGGAGAGGCCCATATCGCTGTTGGCACGGTCAAGCAGTTCGCTGTAGTAAACCGGGCGCAGTACTTCGTATTCCTGTTCGTAGTAGGAGAGGGTGAATCGCGGTTCCCGTTCCACCGGCACGTTCAGGTTCTGTACCCTGCCCCGGCTCTGGCGCTGGTACTTGCTTTTGGAGGAGGTCTCCTCTTTGGAGACCACCAGCAGGTTGAACTTTTCGATGTCTTTATCGGCCTGCTCGCGGGTATCCTTGCTCTCATCGCGTTGGTTATCAGCTTGCTTGTCGTCTGCCTGTTCAGCCTTTTCAGACTCCCTATGCGACGTGTAGGGCTCGGGATCCACTGTGGCTACCCTGTGTGCCTTTGCCTCCTCGGCACGTGCCAGCAGGTAGTCCTGTTCCGCTCCCGCCAGATCATTCAACTCCCGTTTCAGTTGGGAGCGGCTGTAGTAACCCGAGAAGAAGTCGGGATGCGCTTCCAGCACCACGTCCAGGTCCTCGATCGCACCGGTGTAGTTGCCTATTTCTTGGTTGAGTATGGCCCGGTTGAGGTAGGCGATGGTGTTGTCCGGTTCCAGCTCGATCACCTTGTCGAAGTCGCGTATCGCCCGGTTGTTGTCGGCCACCTGCGCACGGAGGAGACCCCGGTTAAAGCGGGCGATCAAGTTGTTCTCATCCATCTCGATCACCCGGTCGTAGTCCGCCATCGCCCCCCTGAGATCGTTGAGGTGGTACTTCACCAGTCCCCGGTTGATGTAGTTGGCCTGTTGGTAGGGATCCAGACGTATCGCCTCGTCCAGGTCAGAAAGCGCCCGGTTGAACTCCTGTTGGTGAAAGTAAAGAAGCCCCCGGGCCGAGAAAGCTTGCGCCGTGTAGGGGTCGTTCACGATGGCCGTGTCAAGGTCGGCCATCGCCCGGGTGGTATCTTCCATCTGGAGGTACATATGAGAGCGGGCCAGGTAGCCGGGTGTGTAGTCGGGATAGCGCCGAAGCAGGTATTCGAAGAACTTCTCGGCTACCTCGTACTGCTTCAGCTCGATGTTAACGATACCCATGTTGACCAAAGTGATTCGGTCTTCCGGGTAGTACTCCAGGCTCGTTTTGTAGTCGGTGGCCGCCAGCTCGAACTCCTCTAAGTTCTGCCACGCGGCCCCCCGCAGTTGGTAAGCAGCCAGGAAATAGGGATTCCGCTCCAGGCAACGGGTCGCGTCTTCGCTCGCCCCCTTGAAGTCGTCGAGCATGAACTTCGCCAAGGCTCGGTAGTAGTAGGGTTCGGCAAGGTAGGACTTGGCCGTGATCACCTGGTTGAAGTACTGGATCGACAGCACGTAGTCCTCGAAGTAGAGCGCGTTTTTGCCGATCATCATCACGCGCTCCGTGTTGACCTGTGATGAGGCGGCCATCGAGGTGAAGGCGATAAGAATAAGAAGGGTGTATCGTTTCATCTATGGGTGTATGGTTGTTTACCGATTAATATCCACGACCCGGCTACCGTTATCCCGTCCTCGGATGGTTACCTTAACCGTCCCTTCCGGGAGGAGCGGCTCCACCAGTTCCGGCCACTCGATGAAGCAGAGGGCATCGCTGTACACGTACTCCTCGAACCCGAGGTCGACCAGCTCCTCCAGCTTTTCCACCCGGTAGCAGTCAAAGTGGTAGACGGGTGCACCGTCGGGCAGGCTGTACTCGTTGACGATGGCGAAGGTGGGACTTGTGACGGTCTCTTCCACCCCCAGCTCCTTGCAGATGGCCTTAATAAGGGTGGTCTTGCCGACCCCCATATCCCCGTAGAGGGCAAACACCGTACCATCACCCATCGCTTGAACGAAAGCGCGGGCGGCCGCCTTTACGCCTGTCGCATCATGTATCTCGATAGTACAATTCACTCTTTTGCTTCTCGTTTAGCGGGTGCAAGTTACGTGAATTATTCGTGAAACTCAACTTTTGGTGAACAGAAATTGGGCGTGGAGGTCATTACTTGGGTGCCTGTTACTTCGCGGTGAGCGTGACCAGCGGGACTATCATCTCCTCCAGCGATATGCCCCCATGCTGAAACGTGTTCTCGTAGAGCGAGGTGTAATGGCTGCCACGGTTAGGATAGATCAGGAAGTCGTGGTTCATCGCGAAGATGTACCTCGTGCTGATATGGGGGGAGGGTAACCCGATGTTCTCGGGTATGGCACAGGGATAAACCCGTTTTGGATCGTACGCGAGGCTTTTCCCGCACTTGTAGCGAAGGTTGGTGCTCGTCTCCCTGTCGCCCACCACGGTCACCCCGTTTTTCACCCGCACGGTGCCGTGATCGGTGGTGATAATCGCCTTGTAGCCTTGGTTCGCGATCTCCCGGAGGATCCCCTCCAGAGGTGAGCCAAGGAGCCACGAGCGGGTGAGTGCCCGGTAGTCCGCCTCGTCGCGGACAAGCTCGCGGATCATCTTCGAGTCGGCCCGGGCATGAGAAAGCGCGTCGATGAAGTTAAACACGATGATGTTCAGGTCGTTGCTCCTTAGGGCCGAGAAGTGGGAAAGCAGCCGTTCCCCTTCCTGGTGGTTGTTCACCTTGTGGTAGGAGAAGGAGTATTCCCGACCGGTTCGCCGAAACAGCTCCCTGACAAGCTGCTCCTCCTGCTCGTTCTTGCCTTCGGGTGCCGACTCGTCGACCCACAACCCGGGGTAGCGCTTGGCTATCTCCGCGGGCATTAGGCCGGCAAACAGGCTATTACGGGCATACTGCGTGGTGGTGGGGAGGATACTGAAGTAGAGCGTCTCCTCGCAGGAGAACCGTTCGCTCACAATATCCCTCACGGCGGTCCACTGGTCGTAGCGGAAGTTATCGATTAGGATCAGAAAAAGTTTCTCCCCCCCGTCAATCAGGGGGAAAACGGCCTGTTCCATCAGGTCGGGGCTTAATAGTGGGTAGTGGTTATCCTCGCGCCGCTCCCGTTGGTAGGTTTGTTGTTTTCTTTGAAGGATCCACCGCTCGTACAGTTCCCTCACGAACCGACCGAAGAGGAGGTTGGCCTCTGCCTTTTGGTCGGCCACCATCTCCCGCACGGGGTGGTTGGTCGGCTCCAACTCCAGCTCCCAGTAAACCAATTCACGGTACACCGCCTTCCAGTCGCTCGCTTTGCGGCATGATTGGATTGTCTCGTCGAGGCGAACCTTCGACTCCAGGTAACGGGCTGCCGCATTCTCGGCTACCAGCTCCTTTTTGTCGAGTAGCTTCTTGATCGCCGATAACACCTGGTGAGGGTTTACAGGCTTGATCAAGTAATCGGCAATCTTCTTCCCGATGGCCTGGTTCATAATGCCCTCATCTTCGCTCTTGGTGACCATCACCACGGGAAGGTGCGGTGCAAGGCGGTGTAAACGGGCAAGGGTGTCGAGGCCCGACAACCCGGGCATCTGCTCGTCGAGGAAGACGATATCATACGCCCCGGAACGGCACATCTCGAGGGCATCGTGTCCATTCCCGGCGCAGTCCGTTACGTACCCCTTCTCCTCGAGGAAAAGCACGTAGGGCTTCAAGAGTTCCATTTCGTCGTCCACCCAGAGGAAGCGTGCTTTAACTATTGCTCCTTTCATCGCTTTGTCCCTTGTTTGCTTTACCGCTTTTTTCATTATTTCATCCGTCGCTTTTGCCACGTCCCACCTGCTGCTTTCCCAACCGCTTGGCTTGTTTCTTGACCTTACGCGAATGTAACCTATTTCCGCCTTATCACCCCAACTTCGAGATCCCGCGCTGTGACCAGTAGTACGCGAATGTAACCCATTTCCGCCTTATCTTGAAGGTATTCCCCGGGATATTTCGGGCGATTCGTTTTTTAATACGGGGAAAAATCCTATTTTTGTAACGAGGTGAGTTGGGCGCGGGTAGCAGAAGTTGATACAGCCAGGAAATGCTCTGCCTAGCTTGAAAGCTGTCTGTTACGCCGTCGCGGAAAGCAAATTAGGAATCATTCAATAACAAAATAAACTGAACAAAATCAACTTAAACAAGATGAAACAAGCAATTTATTCTACACTTTTCGCCCTTCTGCTGCTCTTTATGGCGGGCTGCGCACAAAAAGATGATGGGGCTATTTTTAACGGTAAGAACCTGTCGAACTGGGAGTTCGTGGTGGAGGATAACGCGGTACCCGCGGAGCAAGTCTACTTGGTTGAAAAGGGAGTTATCCGGGTGATGGGCGAGCCACTGGGCTACATGTACACCCGGGAGAAGTACCGCAACTTCGTGCTGGAGCTGGAGTACCGGTGGGCCGACGGGGAGAGTAACAGCGGCGTGTTCGTGTTGATCGAGGAGCCGATGAATCCTTTCCCGAAAGGAATCGAGTGCCAGTTGGCCGCGGGCAACGCGGGAGATTTCGTGCTGCTGGGGGGTGCGAACTTGAACGAGTACGTGCTGCCGGAAGGGGTCACGGAGCGTCCAAGGTTCCCGGTGATCGACAAGCAACACCCATCTAACGAGAAGCCGGCAGGCGAGTGGAACAAGATGCGGATATCGGTGAACGAGGGGATCGTAGAGGTACACGTGAACGGTCTGCTACAGAACCGTGCGACGAGCGAGGTTAAAGAGGGACATATTGGTTTGCAGAGCGAAGGGAAGGAGATACAGTTTAAAAACCTTACCCTTAACAGGCAATGAAGCCGTTGCCAAGAGTCAATCGCTGCATTGAAGAATAAGAGATATGCAAACAACATCAAAGCTATTGATGGTGCGCCCTGCCCCTGTTACCTTCAACGATGAGACGGCGAAAAATAACTTTATCCAGCGGGACTATAGGAAGGATGAAGGTATCCGGGAGGGCAGTACTAACGGGAACAACGGGAGCGACGAGATCAATCGGGCCAACGGGACTGATGGTACCGACAAATCCCGACAGGCGGCGGTGACCGAGAAAATGCTGGTGGAGTTTGACGCGTTCGTGGAGTTGCTCCGACGTAACGATGTGGACGTTACCGTGGTGCAGGATACGCCCGAGCCACGGACGCCCAACTCCCACTTCCCCAACAACTGGTTCTCGTCGCACCTAAGTGGTGAGCTGGTGCTCTACCCCATGTTCGCGGAGAACAGGAGACAGGAACGGAAGCAACGCGTGTTGGATTTGCTACGCGGCAAGATGAACCACCGGAAGGTGGTGGACCTCACGAGCTGGGAGGAGGAGGGCCAGTTCTTGGAGGGAACCGGGAGCATGGTGTTCGATAGGCGGCGGCGTAAAGCCTATTGTTGCCGCTCACCCCGCTCGTCGGAGAGGGTGTTGGCCGATTTCTGCGGACGAATGCGCTACGATGCCGTGCCGTTTGACGCGTTTGAGGCGGAGGGGCTGACGTTAAACCACACCAACATGATGATGGCGATAGGCACGCAGGTGGCTGTCGTTTGCCTCGACTCTATCAAGGAAACCAACCAAAGGGAGAGGGTGGCGGCAGAGCTTACCGCGGCAGGTAAGGTAATCGTGGAGCTCTCCATCGAGCAGCTCGCTCAGTTCGCGGGGAACATCCTGGAGGTTAAAAGCCGCAACGGGCATCCCTTCATGGTGATGTCGGCCGCGGCGCGGGATTCACTCACGAGTAGCCAAGCACGAACCATCGCCACCTACAACAAGATCTTGTCGACCGACCTGCGCACCATCGAAGCGCACGGGGGCGGTTCGGCCCGTGGCATGCTGGCGGAGATTTTTCACTAAAGAATCATTCAACAACTGCTCCTGCTTTCCAATTATTTATTTTCTTTGCCGCGAGTTAATCATTTTTTTTGAGCGAGGGTAGCGTCAAGTCTTAGCCGAGCGAAGACAAAAAAAGCGTGTTAGCAATCAAAGATTAAATCATAGAATATGAACAGGCGCTCTTTTTTACGGGAATCTTCATTGGTGACGGGTGGATTGTTTTTGTGCCCCAATTCCAGCGAAAGTATGCTCTGGGCAGGTCTCACGGAGCCATGCTCCGAGATAAGAATAGAAACACCCATCCACGGGGCCATTTTAAACTGGCGCCAAGGGGAAAAGGTTTCCGGTGGATTAAAAATTAAAGTAGAGGGTGTTGCCCCCATGAACCGGAGGATCATGGTGAATGGTGTCACTGCCCTGCGCGATCATACGCGGTTCACGGCGGAGATTGTTCTTCGTGACAGGGAAACGACGATTACCGCGGCTTCGGACGATTACACGGGACTCAACACCCACAGCATTCGGGTACTTTGGGATAAAAATTCTGTTCCCAGGTACGGTTTCAATATCGATGACAATATTTTTTTCCTGCGGGACATTGCCCGGAAAAGATACGCGTCTCTTTTCGATTGTTTTTACCTGGAGGGACTGCGCAAATTACACCGCGAATATGGAACCAAATTTCAATTGAATCTCTACTATTCCGACGGATTGGAATATACCGATGAAAAAGAATTCACATTGTGGGACTTCCCGGACCGTTACAAGGGAGAATGGAGGGATAATTCCGACTGGTTGAAACTCGCTTTCCACGCGTATGCCAACAAGCCTGATCGACCCTATCAAAACGCGGCTCCCGAAAAGATGATCGCCGATTACGATCTGGTGACAGAACAGATTATTCGCTTCGCGGGGGAAGAGACATATGGTATCATGAACAATATTCACTGGGACCTGAACCCCTCCGCTTTTAAACCGTTGGCGGAAAAAGGAGTGCGCGTTTTGGGCGCCTATTTTGTCAAAACCCAAAAAGGATGGGATATTCATCTGGGATTGGATGATACCCGTTCTCAATACCTTTCCACCCATGATATGTTGAAGGACTTTGACAGCGGTATCGTGTTATGTAAAAACGATCTGATTTGCAATTCAACCCCCTTGGATCAGATTGTTCCGACATTGGAGTCCTTAGCCTCAGACCCGAACACTGCCGAGATCATGGATATCCTGACGCATGAGCAGTATTTTTGGCCGTTTTACGACAATTATTTGCCGGATCATTTTCAACGATTGGAACGAGCCATCTCATGGCTTACTGAACACGACTATCAACCGGTCCTGTGGAATGACGGGTTCATGGGCGTTCCGATTTAATAGCGGCTATTTGAAATATCTCCTTTAGCATATAAACAATGTTGTGATGTGTAACAATTAACAATTAATCAACTATGTCATTTAGATCAGAACTAAAAGAGTTTTTAATGCGCGGCAGCGTGGTAGACATGGCCGTGGGTATCGTGATTGGTGGAGCTTTTGGGAAGATCGTCACCTCGTTCGTGAACGATATCCTGATGCCTCCCTTCGCGTTGGTATCGAATCAGGGGCAGTTTACCGACCTCAAGGTTACGTTGAGGCAGGCTGTAATGGAGGGAACGGAGGTGATTACACCCGCCGTCACCTGGAACTACGGTGCCTTTATCCAGGCAATTGTGGACTTCCTGATCATCGGGACAGCCATCTTCATGGTGATCAAGGCAATGAACTCCCTGAAGCGCAAGAAAGAGGAGGCACCCGCTCCTGAGGCACCAGCCGAACCGACCAAGGATCAGCAGTTACTGACCGAGATAAGGGATCTGCTGAAGAAGTAGGCATTTTTTGTAACCAAACCTGTTCGAGGGTAGTCCTATTCATGCAAACGGAATCATAAACGGTAAAAAATTTCAACATCATGGATGAATTATTAATTCCTATAGTGGCTATTATTTGCGTGATCGGATTGCCCGTTGTAACGGGTTTGGTGCTGGGTATCCTGTCGATTAAAGCTAGGAACAAAGAGCGAATGGGACTCATTAACCAAGGCATTATCCCGCCGGATAGCCCGAAAAGAAAGCGCACCCCCAACCGGTTGGTATCGCTCCGGAACGGGATCGTGCTTATCGCACTGGGTATTGGCATCATCGTGGGATTCCTATGTTCGGAGCACCAAGCTTTTGGGCAGGGTAAAACCTTCTGGGTGACCGGGGCAAGCGTGGTTTTCTTCTTGGGTGTGGGTTACCTGACCTACTTCTTGGTGGTTCAAAAGATGCTGCATCTCGAGCAACGGGAAACAGGTGAGGGCGAAGAGGTAGAGGAAGCGGAACAGGAGTAACCAGTCGGATCGAATGAGTGAAAAGGAACGGGTGAAACGGGTTCTCTCGGGCGACACTTCCGCTTTCGCTTACTTCGTGGACTGCTACCAGGACATGGCGTTTACCATCGCCTACCGGGTTTGCGGCAACGAGCAGGATGCAGAGGATATTGTTCAAGAGAGTTACGTGAAAGCGTACCGGAATCTACATGGCTTTCGTGCTGAGAGTAAATTCTCGACCTGGCTCTACCGTATTGTCTATAATACCGCTGTCACCCACTCTAAGAAACGGCTTTGGGAGGTGGATAGGGAGACTGAGGCTGACAATGTCCTACACCTCGCGGAAGATACACTTCAGGTGGAGGTCGAGGCCATGGATCGCAAGGCGGTGGTGAACGATATCCTTGGACGGATGCCGACTGGCGAGGCACTGTTGCTCACGCTCTATTACCTGGAGGATCATCCCGTGAAGGAGATCGTGAAGATTACCGGGCTCAACGAGGCCAACGTGAAGGTGAGGCTATTTCGGGCAAGGAAGTCGTTCAAGGAGCTGCTGCAGCGGCGTTACCGGATCAGTGAAATACTATGAATGAGAGAAACGCGATGAAAAATAGAGATATACCGAGCGAGGAGCAGACGATGCGGGTACTGATGCAGGGTGCCAGGTTGAAAGCACCTGAGCAGCTCAAGTACCGTGTTATGCACCAGTTGGAGGCGGAGAAAGCAGTCGCCCCCCGTGCGAAGAAGGTTACCGAGGAGTCGGGCAACGTGTTGCGAGATCTGGGAACCATTTTTGGAATCATGTATGCCCTGCTGGCGGTAATGGTGGTCGTTGCTTATATCCTCTTCGGGGGGCAGTTCCTGCTCTCAACAGAGTTCATCGGGACAACCCTGCTCGTGGTGTTCGTCTTCAGCATGCTTTGGCTAATCGCGCAACTGGATCGTCGTGTGCAGGCGAAAAGGTTCAGGAAGAATTCCCCAAACAGTTAATCTATGCGGCATAAAACCCGAAAGCGATTATTCCTGTAGAAGGTTTTCCCGTGCTTTTTGAAGCAGCTCGGGTGACTCCGCGGGGGGGTAGTGCAGGTCGAGCGACCTGAATAGATCCAGGATGATGTCGCCAACGGCGACCCGTGCGAAGAACTTCTTGTCGGCCGGGATCACGAACCACGGGGCGTATGGCTTGGAGGTCTTCTCGAGCATCTCCTCGAAGGCTGCTTCGTACTCATCCCATTGGGAGCGTGCATGCAGGTTCGCCGAGCTGAACTTCCAGTTTTTATTCGGATCATCAATGCGCGAGAGGAAGCGTCTCTTCTGCTCCTCTTTCGACACGTGCAAGAAAAACTTGAGGATGCGCATGCCGTTATGGTAGAGGTGCTTCTCGATGTTGTTGATGCTTTCGTAGCGCTCTTCCCAGAACGACGCGTCCATTTTCTCCACGGAGTCGTAACCGGGGATGCGCTCGTTCAATACCCATGCAGGGTTCACCTTGGTTGCCAGCACGTTCTCGTAATGCGACCGGTTGAAAATCTCGATCATGCCCCGTTGTGGTAACGCACGGTAGTGCCTCCAAAAGTAGTCGTGCTCCAGCTCGTTTTTGGTCGGTGTCTTGAAGCTATGTACTTGACAACCCTGGGGGTTGATACCCGACATCACGTGGCGGATCACGCCATCCTTCCCCGCGGCATCGCGGGCTTGCAGCACGATCAGCAAGGAGTAGCGGTCATCGGCGTAAAACATCTCCTGGTACTTTTTCAGTTCCTGGATATTTTGATAGATCTCCTCTTTTGCCGTCTGCTTGGTGTACCCACCGTCCTCATTTGTCCTGAAGGTGGATAACTTGACCGGCCTTCCCTCTTCTATCCGAAATCGTTTGTAGTTATAATCCATAAGGCGTTATTCTTGCTGTTATTTTCACTGTGTTCCTGTTTGTTTTACTTCATACGCTGAGAATATCCTGCACGGTTTTTGTTCCTCTTTTCGCTATATATTACCCGTTTTCCGTGTTCTCCGTTTCCTTAGCGTTCCCCACGTTGCTCCCAACCCCCATGAGCAGGCCCTCGTAGCGGCTATCGTCGGTGATGATACGCAACCCCTCCTGGAAGATGTCGTTCTCCTCGTTGATGATGCGGTAGAAGGCCGATGATTCGTAGAGGTCGCGGGCGATCAGCGCTTTCAGTTGTAAGGCGATCAATGGGCGGGAGCGCTCAAACTCCTGCTCGTTCCATTCGATCTTCTCTTCGGCCGCGAGACCCTTCAATTTTTTCACCATGGCATCCGACAGCTCGTAACCCTCCTTGAAAGCGATCGCGTCTGGGTATTGCTCGTGTAGCGATTTGCGGTTGAGGTCCACTTCCGCGTTCGCTACTCGAGAGATGACACCCCGGGCGTAGAGCCGTGTATGGAGTAATGTGCCAGAGGTGGTATCCATCGGCACGAAGTAGTCGGGCATGATACCCCCGCCCCCGTAGACAGTTCGCTTGTTCACCAGGGTGGTGTACTTCAGCGAATCGGGGAAGTGGATGCTGTCGGCTACGAACAGTTCCCCATGCTGGAAACGATCGATAAAATCTTGGTTGTACGCGTCTAACTTCCCCTCTTGGTAGGGGCGCTGGATGCTGCGGCCGGTAGGCGTGTAGTAGCGCGCCACGGTGAGCCTTATCATGGTGCCGTCGGGCAGCGGCAGTTGCCGTTGCACCAGCCCTTTGCCGAAGGTGCGGCGACCAACCACTACTCCCCTGTCCCAGTCCTGTACAGCTCCTGCGAGGATCTCGCTGGCCGAGGCCGACGAGCCGTTAACCAAGATCACCAGCTTGCCTCCTTGTAGCTCGTCGCCCCCCGTGGCGTTCATCGTGAACCGGGGCTGGTTCTTCCCTTCGGTATAGACGATTAGCCGCTCTTCACCCAAGAACTCATCGGCGATTTCATTGGCTACCTGCAGGATACCGCCCCCGTTATCGGTCAGGTCCAGTATCAGGTGCTTCATACCTTGTGCCTTGAGCTCGTTCCCCGCCTTCCTGAACTCCTCGCCCGAGGTAACGCCGAAGCGGCTCAACCGGATGTAGCCCACCTCCTCCGCCACCATGTACGCGGCGTCGATACTGGTGATGGGTATCTTGTCGCGGACAATCCGAAACTCCATCAGCTCCGGCACCCCGCGGCGGAGTACCGACACGTTGACGGAGGTCCCTTTCGGTCCCCGCAGCATCTTCACTACATCCTGGCTGTTCATCTTCACCCCGGCAATCACCGAATCGTTTACCTTGATAATCTTGTCACCGGCCAATAAACCCACCTTCTGCGAAGGACCTCCCGAGATCACATCCAGCACGTAGAGGGTATCGGTAAGCATGTTGAACTGGATGCCGATGCCATCGAAATTGCCTTGCAACGGCTCGTTCATGGCGCGCACCTCCTCTTCGGTGAGGTAGGTGGAGTGGGGATCCAGCTCCTCCAGCATCGCACGGATGGCTGCCTCGGTGAGCTTTTTGGTATCAGCATCGTCTACGTAAAGGCTGTTAATGAGCTGAAGGGTGCGCTCGAATTTAACGCCTTCCGGCGTGGGGCGAAATTGCCCGTAGGCGCACCCCGTGAGGGATAGGAACAGGCTGCCTAAAACAGCCGCGATGACTTCTTTTTGCATGATGATAGGGTGATAGGTATCTGTTGAATTTTTGTCTTTTGACTTATGTGGTTGGAGAAAAGCAAGCTTGAAGACCTTAATGATAGGTGCATTTAATTTTCATCCTCTCTGGTAGAAAGGAGCTCACGTCACGACCGTAACGCAGCAGCTCCCGCACGATAGAAGAGCTGATATGGGCATGCGCGGGTTCGGTGAATAGCAGGATCGTTTCGATGCCCGAAAGGGTTCGGTTCATGTGGGCGATGGTTTTCTCGTACTCGAAGTCGGCCACCGTGCGAATGCCCCTTAGTATGAAGTCTGCGCCCACCTCCCGTGCGAAGTCGACGGTGAGCGTATCGTAACTCTCTATCCGCACCCGTGGTTCGGGTTGGTAGAGGTCACGAATCATCTGTAGCCGTTTGTCGATCGGGAAGTAGGAGTGTTTGGCCTCGTTCACGCCGATCGCGATCACCACCTCGTCCACCAGGGTGAGACCGCGCCGCACCAGCGACTCGTGTCCCACCGTGAAGGGGTCGAACGTGCCCGGGAACAGGGCGATTCGTTTAGGCGACTTCATCCTCTTCTACCACTAAGTTATCGATAATAAACGTCTGCCGCTCCGGCGTGTTCTTGCCCATGTAGAACTCCAGGAGCTCTTTCAGCAGGTCCTCCTTCCGCATGGTGACCCGATCGAGGCGTATATCCTCCCCGATGAAGTTACGAAACTCGTCGGGCGAAATCTCTCCAAGCCCTTTGAAGCGGGTGATTTCCGGGTTGGGTCCCAGCTCCTGGATGGCGTTGATCCGCTCCTCCTCGGTGTAGCAGTAGACCGTCTTCTTCTTGTTGCGCACCCGGAACAGCGGGGTCTGAAAGATGTAGACGTGCCCCTTCTTGATCAGGTCGGGGAAGAACTGTAGGAAGAAGGTGAGCAGCAGCAGGCGAATGTGCATCCCGTCCGTATCGGCGTCGGTGGCTATGATCACCTTGTTGTAGCGCAGCCCGTCCATACCCTCTTCGATATTGAGGGCTGCCTGCAGCAGGTTGAACTCCTCATTCTCGTAGACGATTTTCTTGGTTAGGCCGTAGCTGTTCAGCGGCTTCCCCCGCAAGCTGAACACCGCCTGCGTGTTGGGGTCACGGCTCTTGGTGATGGACCCGCTCGCGGAGTCCCCCTCCGTGATGAAGATGGCGGTCTTCTCCCGGTCGTCCCCTTTGGGGTCGTTGTAATGTACCCGGCAGTCGCGCAGTTTCTTGTTGTGCAGGCTGGCCTTTTTGGCGCGCTCCCTTGCCTTCTTGGTCACGCCCGCGATGGCTTTGCGCTCCTTCTCGGAGTCCAAAATCTTCTTCTGTAGCACATCCACCGTCTCCGGGTGCTTGTGCAGGTAGTTGTCCAGCTCCTTCTTCAGGAAGTCGTTGATATGCTTGCTCACCGAGACCCCGTCGGGGCTCATCTCCTTGGAGCCAAGCTTGGTTTTGGTTTGCGATTCAAAGATTGGTTCCTCTACCTTGATGCTGATGGCCGCCACGATACCACTCCGGATATCGGAGTACTCGAAGTTCCGGTTGTAGAACTCCTTGATGACGCGGGCGGTCGCCTCCCGGAAAGCGGTCTGGTGGGTTCCCCCCTGCGTGGTGTGCTGCCCGTTGACAAACGAGTAGTACTCCTCGCCGTACTGGTTGGTGTGGGTGATGGCCACCTCGATATCCTCACCGTGGAGGTGGATGATGGGGTAGAGTTCCTCGGAGGTGAGGTTCTCGTTGAGCAGGTCCTCGAGCCCGTTCTTGGAGTTGAACTTCTTGCCGTTGAAGGTGATGGTAAGGCCGGTGTTCAGGAAGACGTAGTTCTTGAGCAGTGGCTCGATATGCTCGTCCCGGAATTGGTAGTCGCCAAAGATATCTTTATCGGGGGTAAAGCCGACCAGCGTGCCGTTGCCGTTTCCCGACTGTTTGACCTCATCCTCTTGCGACAGCAGCCCTTGGCTGAACTCTACCCGCTTCGATTCGCCATCGCGGGAACTCTCCATGTAGAACTGTGAAGATAGGGCGTTTACCGCCTTGATGCCCACCCCGTTGAGGCCTACCGATTTTTTGAAGGCTTTGGAGTCGTACTTGGCCCCGGTGTTCATTTTGGAGCAGACATCCCTGACCTTCCCCAGCGGAACGCCTCGCCCGTGATCCCGCACGGTGACGCTTTCGTTCTCGATGTTCACCTCGATGGTCTTGCCAAACCCCATCATGTACTCGTCGATAGAGTTATCCAGCACCTCCTTCAACAGTACGTAGATACCGTCGTCGGAGGAGGAGCCATCGCCAAGCTTGCCGATGTACATGCCGGGGCGGTGACGGATATGTTCTTGCCACTCAAGGGTGACGATATTTTCTTCTTGGTAGTTGCTTTCCAGTAGCTGTAAATCAGTTTGACTCACTCTGTTTCCTCTCTTTGTTTAAAGTTTTTTCATTTGTTTCCGGCAGCACGTTACAAATCCTTGGTAAAGTGACTTCTCTTGATCGCCTTGTAGTCGTTTTTCGAGGATAACGGTTACAGATCCTTGATAAAGGCCCTTCTCCTCTTGTGCTGCTCGTACTCGAAGTCCCCCCACAGGGCGTGTACCTTGTTATTGGTCTCTAACTCGAGGTTAGTTTCTGCCTCCGTCAGGTTAAATTTCTTGGCCGAATTGAAGAACTCGCTCACCATGAGTGCGTTGAGTCCTTTTCCTTGGTATTCGGGGTCAACCGCGATCATCATCAGGTCGAGCACGTGTGTAGTGTTTCCTATCCCCTTCAGTGCCTTGTACAGGTGTATCCATCCGGTGGGGAGGAACTTACCTTTCGCCTTGCGGAGTGCTTCGGACATGCTGGGCAAGCCGATCCCGACACCCACCACCTTGTTGTCTTGCTGGCGCAGGATCAGCGACAGGAATTCAAGTCGCAGCAAGGGGATGTACATATCCACGTAGTAGTCGATCTGCTTTTCCGACAATTCGACGTAGCCAAACAGGTCTTTGTATGCCTTGTTGAAAAGGAGGAAGATATCCTTTGCGTAGGGGAAAACATCTTTCTTGCGCTCGAACCGTTTCACGGTCAGCCCGAAGCGGCGCTTCACCACGTCAAACATCCGCGTGTACCGTTCCGGTATTTCATCCGGTATTTGGATAAGGAACTCCAGCCAATCCTGATCCTTAACATACCCCATCCGCTCCATGTGTACCGGGTAGTAGGGGTAGTTATAAATGGTGTACATGGTGCTCATCCGGTCGAATCCCTCGATAAGCATACCCTCGTGATCCAAATCGGTGAACCCCAGGGGGCCATGTATCTTCTCCATTCCACGGGATCGCGCCCAGCTCTCGGCTGTTGCGAAGAGGGCATCCGTCACCTTCGCGTCATCAATGAAATCCACGAAGCTAAACCGGGCGTTTTTCTGTTTCCATATCTCGTTGGCCTTGTGGTTGATGATGACCCCGATCCGGCCCACGATCTCCTCGCCGCGATACGCGAGGAAGTACGCGGCATCGCAATGTTCAAAGGCCGGGTTCTTGCTCATGTTGAGCGTGGCCATTTCATCGTAAATAAGGGGGGGGACGAAGTATTCGTTCCCCTCGTACAAATCGATTCCGAACTGGATGAACTTTCTGAGGTCATCCTTTGTTGTGACTTTTTTGATTGCTACTGACATACGTGTGTTCCTATTTCTTGTTGCTTGTTCTTAATTGCCACAAAGATAATGAATTTTTTATTTACCGATGGCTCACCCGGTTAATCTTTCCGACTCCCGCTTCTATATTGTTCGTTCCAACATGTTTGATCCTTCACTTATATGAAAAAGTCGCTATAATTGACACTGTACCTTTGCCGATGCGCACGACACGATGTCTATCGTGTAAGTGAGTTGTTTATTACTCCGGAAATATCGCCGTGAACTTGCTCCCTTTGTTGTCTGATTTCACTATGATTTTGCCTTTATGACGCAGTGCGATTTGCCTGCAGAGGGTCAGACCGATGCCTGAACCATTTGATTTGGTGGAATAAAACGGGATGAAAATTTTCTCGATCGCTTCGGGGGCAATGCCATGTCCGTTATCTGAAACCGAGATATGGATTTCATTGCCTAACTTTTCCGCTTTCACCTCGATTCTTGGTTCAGATGATGCTGCTGAAGCTTCATGAGCGTTTTTCAACAAATTCAGCAACAACTGCTCCACCATCGTTTTATCGGCCTTCAAGATAAGCTGCTCGGGGTAGACCTCGTAATTAAAAGTAACCCCACCGGAAGCCATCAGCTGTCGCAGTGATTGAAGCATGGGCTGGATGGCGATAGGTTGGATGGTGGGCTGCGGTAACCGGGTGAGTTTCCGATAGTTTTCCACGAAAGAGAGCAACCCTTTGCCGCGCCGGTGAATGGTATCCATGGCACGCTTCATAATGCGGTAATTTTCCACGTCCACCTCATCGGACAGCTCCTGTTCACTCAACGTTTCGGAGAGCGAGATAATGGGCGTTATGCTGTTCATGATCTCGTGCGTGAGCACGCTAATCAGTTTTTGCCACGCTTGCGTTTCGGCTTCATCCCTCATCGCGTCGTGGGCGTGGGATCGAAAAGCATCCAGTGCCTCGTTCATCTCTTGGGAAAGACAGCTTAGCTCATCGCTGGTGCCTTGATGGACAAAGTGCGACGAGAAATCGGCATGCCTAATGCTCGCGATCATCTGCTCCATGCGGCCAATCATCTTTTTCCGGTCATAGTAAAGCGACACGGCAAGGGCCAGGATCAGGAGCAGTAGCAATATCGAAGAAAAGAGCAGCTGTTTCAAAAACAGCCAGGCTCCCACCAGCGACAACAGTACGATGGCGCCTATTTTCAAGAAAAATATATGACGGGCTTGCAGTTTCATGCTTTGAATATCTTGTTTGTCGTGTTATTCTTCATTAACTTAACTTTCGCATGGAACTGTTTTATCGCTCTGAAAGCATATACAGTAAAAAACATGCGAAAGTTCAATTTATTATCATTAGACTATTCCTCGCCATGGCCTTGTCCAGTACTCATTTGGCTTAACGGAATAGTTCATTTTCGCTTTTCATCTTCTCTATTTTCCGGTACAATGAGAACCTGGAAATGCCCAACAGGTCGGCCGCTTGGTTCAAGTTGCCATCCGTTTGGCTAAGCGCTTTCTCGATGGCCGCCTGCTCTAACTCTTTCAAGTTCAGGTTTTCTTGCTTCACCTTCCGCGAAGCCGGCTTTAGCAAAAAATCATCGCTCGAAAGGGTGTAACCCGACGACAAGATAACGGCACGTTCCAAGGCGTGTTGCAGTTCGCGCACGTTGCCGGGCCAGTGGTAGCTGTTGAGTTTTCGCATGGCCGAGGGCGAGATGCCGCGAATATCCTTCTTGTACTTTTTCGTGAAACGCTCTAAAAAGTGATGCGCGAGCAGCTCGATATCACCGCCACGTTCACGAAGCGGCGGGATATGTAGCTCGATGGTGTTGATGCGGTACAGGAGATCCTGCCGGAACTCACCCGCGGCTACCATCTCGTGGATATCGGCGTTGGTGGCGCACAACAAGCGCACGTTGATATGGATGGGCGTGGTTCCGCCCAAGCGCGTTATCTGTTGCTTTTCGATGGCCGTGAGCAGTTTCATTTGCATGGCGGGCGACAGGTTGGCAATCTCGTCTAAAAAGAGCGTGCCTCCCGACGCGATTTCAAACCTACCGCTCTTCTCTTTTTTGGCATCGGTAAACGCCCCCTTTTCGTACCCGAAAAGTTCACTTTCGAACAGTGTTTCGGGGATGGTTCCCAGGTCGATATGCACGAAGGGTTTATCGGCCCGCGAGGAGGTGTGAAACAGCAGGTGGGCGACCAGATCTTTCCCCGTGCCGTTCTCACCCAATATCAAGATATTGGCATCGGTATCTTTCAGCTTGTCGATGGTCTCAAAAAGAGCTAACATCGGTGAACTCTCTCCGATGATTTCAGGAAATGACTGGTGACTTTGCAATGCCGCCACCTGCTTTTTTAGTCGTGACACCTCCGTGCGGCTACGGCGCAACTGCACGGCAGATGCCACCGTGGCCAACAGCTTGTCCTTGGCCCAAGGCTTGGGGATAAAGTCGGTGGCACCCGCTTTAATGGCTTGCACCGCCTTCTCCGTGTCGGAATAGGCGGTAATGAAGATCACCACGGCATCGGGATCGATCTCCTTTATCTTTTTCAACCATAGAAAACCTTCCTGCCCACTATCGGCATCTTGCGTGAAGTTCATATCCAGCAAGATCACGTCCGGCTCGAACGTCTCCATGAAATGAGCCACCCGTTCGGGTTGCGTGGCAACCTTCACCTTCTCCACGTGCGGTTTCAGCAGCAGATTGAGGGCAAAGAGAATATCCTCGTTATCATCGATGATCAGTATTTTTCCTTGTTTTTGCATAATGCGATTTATATATCCACTTCACTCCAAGGCACCACCTGTGCCACGCTTCGCTCCTGACGCTCCTCGCCTCCATAGACCAACGTTTTGGTCAGTTTCACATTCGTTTCAAGGGCGGCGTAATAATTCAAACCCTTAAACAGATCGGGCATAACGGTTCGCGTGGCTTTTATCTCCACGATTTCGGTTTCACGCGGCTTCTCGATAAGCAAATCCACTTCATTGCCGT
>DUPB01000044.1 GCA_012838585.1 Bacteroidales bacterium | reverse complement strand
ATTTAGTGATAAATACAGCATATACCTGGTCGAAAATGGAGAAGAGCGAGAGGAGAATGTTTCTGAAGAAGATGCTTTGAAAATTATACATGACTTGGTTGAGAAAAAGAGCTGATATGATCCCTGAAATAATTGAAGATATAGAATATCTCTACAGAGGCGTGGTACCCCAAAACTGGGACAGCGAAAATAAACGTCCGAGTTCAGCAACATTTAAAGACTCTAGTGGCACTTCGGTTGATAGAGATGCCGGGAGAAACATGGATGAGTGTATTAAATTCTTGAGTAAGAAAAGGAATTTTAAAGCAATCTGCAGAATAACTGCAAAAGATGTTCGCTCCGTAAATGCAGAAGCAATATATAAACCTATCGAAGAAAACAAATACCATTCCGAAATTCATGATTCTGCAGAAAAAGTACGATTGTCAAGTGGAAAAGCAAGGAAAGTCAGAGGCTTGTCGAAGACAGTTTGGCAATCAACTGTAATCTAACAGAACACGGGTTGAAATAACCACGTGAAACTAATCAGATTCATGTAGTATCCCAAACAGTGTGTAATTTATATCCTTATTGATACAGTCCAAAAAGTGAGTGAAGCGCACATTTTATTTGATATTGTTCCAAAAAATGTGCGAAGCGCGTTTTTTTTCAGCTATTTATTGTATTTTTGAGCACAGCTACACAACCGAAAACATATTTTGTGCTTTTTTCTTGATAGCAGCTTTTATCTGTTGCAAAAGAAAAAGGAATGATGTAATTTTGTAACAGTTATTTACCTACTAGGCAAGGGAATATCTAAATGACATGAAATAATTACAACTATTCACTTTTAAAAAAAAGAATCATGAATTTAAAAAAGTGCCTTTTATTGCTGATAGCTGTGATAACAGCTGTATCTGCAAGCAGTCAACAGAATTTCTTGAATGTCTCCGCGCAAGCGGGATCAGTTCTTAACACCGACCAGGACAAATCATTTGGAATAGGTGGCTCGATAACGTGGCTACATCAGGATGGTTACCTGGCAAAGAGTGAAAACAATTACCTCACGCTAACAGTGAAAGGATTTAACAACCCCTATGGTGAGGGAAAATTTATTAGTAGCATATTGAATGAGAAGAATGACGGATTTAATTACATCACCGCGCTAGCAGGTTACCGGGTGGCTTTTCAGCAAATAACGGATGGATTCTTTCTTGAATCTCGCCTGGGTATAGGATTTTTTTCTGGAAATAAATCTTTCATGTTTTCACCGATGGTAGGATACACGGTTAAAAAAATCGACATAGGTGTTTACTGCGATATGGGATTCTCGAAAGAAAACTTCGCCACAAAGAAAGACAACTTCTTTACATTGGGGGTGAGCGTGGGGTATAATATTGGACTGTAACCGTTTTAGTTGCGGTTTTCAAGACATTCGTCCAAGGACGGATATTGTAGCGGACGACGGTGTATTTTTTCATTGTCGCCCGCTACAACTATAAGGTGCGTAGATCTTTACTCTCAAATCATGCGACGACTTCTTTCCCTTCCGCCCAACGCGGTAACAGATTATTACCAACTCAACGGACGAGACCGTAACGAGTGGTTTTGCACATCGGATCCCCGCGACAAACGATTGGGATCCGGTGGCGGAACTACCTGGTTGTTGGAGGAGTGTTACAGGGACGAAAATCCCGGCGTGGCGTTCGAAGCTGAAAAAGCCCATACATACACTCCTCCTGCTGCTCCGAACGAAAATTCCGGCGTGGCGTTCGAAGAGTGGCTGTCGAAGGAGAAAAGAGTATTGATTCACGCGGGGGGACAAAGCAGAAGGCTTCCCGCCTACGCGGTCGCGGGCAAAACGAGTATCCCCATACCGGTGTTTCGCTGGGCACGGGGGCAAAAGGTGAAACAGGACTTGCTGTCGCTGCAAATGCCGCTGTACGAGAAAATCATGGGGCAATCGCCCCCTACCCTGAAAACCCTAATCGTGAGCGGCGATGTCTATATTCACACCGAAAAACCAGTACAGGAGATCCCCGAAGCCGACATCGTTTGCTTCGGGCTTTGGGTGGACGCCTCATTGGCAACCCGACACGGCGTGTTCGCATCGTCAAGGGAGACGCCCGAGGAGCTGGACTTCATGCTGCAAAAACCGTCGTTACAGGTGTTGGAGGATTTGGCCCACTCGCACTTTTTCTTGATGGACATCGGGATTTGGCTTCTTAGCGACAGGGCGGTGGGGTTATTGCGCGAACGCTCTTACGACGAAGAGGGGAATATTCGATTTTATGATTTGTACGGCGATTTCGGCTTGGCCCTGGGCAGTAACCCCACGAAAAAGGATGGGGAGATAAATGGGTTGTCGGTGAAAATACTCCCGCTTGAAGGGGGCGATTTTCATCACTTCGGCACCAGTCGGGAAATGATTGCCTCGACCCTCGCGTTGCAAAACAAAGTGTATGACCAGCGACTGATCATGCATCGTAAGATTAAGCCGCATCCCGCCATCTTTACCCAAAACGCCGTGGTCAATTACCCATTCACGGAAGATAACGGCACCATTTGGATCGAAAACTCCCATATACATCACGGATGGCAACTGTCATCGGAACACGTGATTACAGGGGTACCCGAAAATCGTTGGGACTTACATCTGCCCGAAGGGGTTTGTATCGACATCATCCCCGTGGGTAAAAAGGGATACGCGGTAAGACCTTACGGTATTGACGATACCTTTAAAGGGGATATTTACGCTGCTGAAACGGTGTGGATGGGAGCACCCCTTTGGCAATGGGTTGACCATCGCGGGTTGACGCTAAACGACGTGGCGGCTACCCCGGTGAACATACAAAACGCCCGCCTTTTTCCCCTCGTGGAGTCGATCGAGGAGATGGGGGCTGTCCTGGGTTGGATGATTGACCCGTATGCAGCATCGGATAAGGAAAAGGAGATTTGGTTGCAATCACGCCGTTTCTCGGCGGACGAGTTGATGGAGCAGGCCTCCCTGCCTCGCTTGTACGCGCAAAGGGAGATGTTTTTGAGGAAAAACTACCCGATGATGGAGAAGAACTATCAAAAAAGTATCTTCTACCAGTTGGATTTAAGCAGCGTGGCGGATGACTATGCCCGTTTAGAGCTGGAAATACCCCCGGTATTGAGCGATGATGCGGATAGCATGCAGCAAATACATAACCGGAT
>DUPB01000043.1 GCA_012838585.1 Bacteroidales bacterium | reverse complement strand
CATCCTCAAACCGCGTAGGAGTCCATTCCGGTTTGCTTAACAGCAAGCCGTATGCTTTACCTTCTTGAGAACCATCAAGGATATACTGGTTAACCGTATTGATATCCTCCGCGTACCTCGGATGCGCAAACATTAAAGGGATCACCACTTTATCCGGGAACATCAGGCGATAGGTCTCGAATAGATCTTCTACCGGGTTTTGATTAGCCACCTTGGTGGTCCAACTTACCAACCTGGAGTCCAGTGACCTGTCGCTCACGGCATCGTTATTCACGTAAACATGGGTATGGATATCGACAATCTTTGGAGGGAGGAAGTCCCTGATGTTTTTTTGATAACACTCGATATCTACCTGTTTAACTTCAAACAGATCTTTCATACGATTATTTTATCTTTATGTTCGCCATCGCACCTGCCGTACCTGCTAAATCACCACCGTATTCCACTTCATGATATCGGCAAACGTTATCAACTCCCCTATAGGCTGCCCGTACGCGATCACCAAGTGGTGTGTCCCCCCAGCAAGGCTATACTGTTTGAGAAAATCAATAATCGATAACCTCGGCTTGAACCATCCCCTTACCTTCCCCTCCATCGCGTTCCCGTACATCTCCCCTACCATCATTACAGGTGATACGATTAACGAAAAAGTATCGTTTTTCCCGGGTGCCAGGTTGATCAAAACGGCCTCCCCCTCCTTAAAACATCCGGAGGGGCAAACCGGTGAGTCCGCGTCTGTAAAGGCCCAAGGTTTCTCATATAACACGACCTGACCATCCACGAGAGAGATATTCATTTCGCCCATGTGGCTTAGAAATATCGTGTCGGTTGACCAGTCGGGGCAAAACATTTCCGAAAAAGAGGCACTGCCCAATACCCGCGATACCGTTCCCGCCAGTGCGGCAGTAAGCACGTCTCCTTCGCCGGCATATCCAATCCCCCGGCTCATTTCCTTAGCGATTCCCAAAAACGGCATTTGGGATAAACCGGCGTTACGGGAGATCGAGAGAAAATTGACGGTAAAGCCCAGTAAGTTCTCCTTCTCTATCCATCTACGTAGAGCTAAGCCGGCCACGACAGAAGCGTTATGGGCCGATTCACTTACCTCGGAGAGATCGAATCGCTCATGATCTTTCGCCATCTCCGCCAAAACTTCAGGGGCATCTTTTCGCGGCAGGAATGGCTCAAATTCCTCGGCGGTTGACTGAACGACCTCAAATCCCAGCTTGTCAGCAATCACATCACTGGTGACTTGAAAATCGCCCATACCCTTGAACCACCCTCCCACTTGACCTATTCTACCCTCCTTGAATACCTTTGCCAACCGCGCACCTGTAATTCGGGTCTCTATTTTATCCAACACATCAGAAGAATCGATATGTCCCACCTCGATGAAAAAATCCTTCCCCCTGCGTAACAAGAGGTTACACATATCCTGCACGCCATGAATTCCATGATTGCCCATGATGAGGGAGGCTGAATCAAAGCGATTGTCTTTCGTGGTATCAAACACGATCAGAGGCAATGGCGTGTTACTCAGTGCATCAATGCATTCATGGGAGGGTGAATAGGAAAGATGCAGCGTGACAATGCAGTCAACATCCTCAGCTTCAAAGCGATGAATCGCCTCTTCAAACTCATTCGCCAAACGACATATATTGGCTAGGACCACCTCGATACTTCGACTTTCAAATTCCTGCTGAAGTCGTTTGATAAAGGGTGTAAACTCCTTTCTTACTTCAGGCAACACCTCATCGTACAACTCCAGGTACATGGGGAGCAGGCCTATTTTGGCTTTCATTTCATGTTGCATACAGCGTTAATTATTAGAAGAAATAGATGACCAGGGCAACCACTATTAACACGAAGATTCCCCACCATAACACCACGTTCTTATACCACCTATCGCCTAAGTCATGGAACAAGTTCAGTTTTTTCCAGTTGATCGTCAGCTTGTCGCTCACTTGCTCAGGACGTGGTCTCTCGGTTTGAAGGCTGACCAGCACGCAGACGATAACGCTGAAAAACCAGACCACGATAGCTTGCATATTGTACGGTTCCAGCCAACTCAGCGGCGCGGGTGACACCTCCACGTATACCTTGATCAATATCCCCAAAATGAATCCAGCTATAACGGCTGTGAGGGCACCCTTTCCGTTCATCCTTCTAAACAGGATCCCAAGCACGAAAACCGCTGAAAACGGAGGGGCGAAAAAGGCGTACAAGGTGTGTGTATAAACAAACAAGCTACTGCTGCTTTTAGCGATCCAGAAAGCGATGAGGATGGAGACAATCATAACCACCACGGAGCTCCATCTTCCAATGGCCACGTAACGACTTTCCGACGCGGTTTTGTTTATCATGCGCTTGTATATATCTATCGTGAAAACGGTAGAGGTTGAGTTTAACACCGCGCTGATGGTTGATTGAATCGCGCCCACCAGCACGGCCAGTATCACTCCTTTTATTCCAATGGGAATAAGAAGCTGGATAAGGTGAATGTATCCCTTATCGGCCTCGGGCCTTACTTCACTCCATTCGAGGTTGAGCACTTCGGGGTATAAGGCGAACAAGATCAAACCGGGAACCACAATGATAATGGGCATCAACACCTTTAGGTAACCGGCGAACACGATTCCCATTCTCGCGTGGTACGTGCTTTTCGCGGCCAACACGCGTTGAATCATAAACTGGTTTAAGCAATTATACCAAATGCTAATGGTGAATACACCCAGGATAAGGTTGGGCCACGGCGTCACCTTATGGGAGATAGGCTGGACAACCGACAGCCTATTATACGAGGTAATATTCGAGTCGAGCATATTGGGGATATTTTTCTGCACCACCTCGCGCCAAATACCCGTTTCCGCACGATTGCGCTCAAGCATGATCTTAAAACCCTCGATGATCGAATGGGAATCGCCTGAGAGATAATGGAGACCGAGGAAAGTTACCAATAGCCCCCCTATTACCATAACCGCCACGGTTAGCACGTCCATCCAGGCAAGGGATTTTAACCCTCCATACACGGCCCACGCAAGCGATATGGCACTAATGATCAAAATAGAGATCATCAGATCAATACCGAACAACTTCTGCAATATGAGTCCTCCACCGTAGAGAACGGCCGCCAAAAAGGCCAGGATATTGGTGGCTATGGTAACAACCGCGAAGATCTGTCGGATAGTACTGTTAAACCGTTTCTCAAGGAATTCGGGAATACTAAAGACCTTGGATGCCATTAAAAAAGGTATAAATATCCATATCAGAAGGGTAAAGGACAAAACGTTTGCCCATTCACTCATCGCGATACTTATCCCGTAAATAAACGCGGCACCCACCACGCCAATGAAATGCTCCGTGCTGATATTCGCCGCGGTGAACGAGCTGCCAATCACGTACCATGGCAGCGACTTACCCGCGAGGAAAAAGTCTGACGAGCTTTTCTTTTTTTTCCTTCCGAAGTAATAGCCTATCAGCGAAATAAGAACAAGGTAAACAAAGAATACAGCGTAATCCCAAAAGACCAATTGAATGTTACCTGAGTCTCCCATTATGACAAGATGTTAAGTGGTTTTAATCCCCCCAGGGGTGATTTCATGGGCACCCACCGGGATATACAGGTGAGCCTGTATATCCCGTGAAAGGTACCCTAGAAAACTTTAAAACCAAGATTACTTTAACTGCAATGTACTAGTTTAGCGGCTTTTGAAATGGGGTACTTTCAAAATCTTCCCATTCCTCAAGGCCGACTGATGCGCTACAGCCCCCGGAACGGTCATGTTCAATGCCATGGCTATATCCACAAGCGGTTTCCTCTCCTCAAGGATGGCCCTAACGAATTCATCCGTTAGTCGCCCGTGCGAACCGCCATGTCCTCCAGCGCTCAAGCCCTCGGGAAGCGCGGGCCTGGTTACATTCGGCAGATTTTCCATCGTACCTTGATAGCTGCCTTGATAGGAACCAAACTGCCCTCTAACCGTACCTCCTTCTCGCCCAAACCCATAGGAGTCCCAACTAATCACCGTGTTGTTCACCCCACCGGTATTGGTAACAAGCTGGGCCACGTGAGTCCTGAAAGGATTTTTATAGCGGTTATTTTGGGGCATGCTGTGTTCGATAATGCTTTTCACGCCCCTGCAGGAGACCTCTGTGAAATAACCATCCGTCACCCCAACGTAATAAGCCGTCGCGTGGGTAGGATACCATATGGGCGGTAACCCTTTGCGCCACTCTTTGTATGAGGGGGTGAGTTTTTGACCGGTGTAATGGTAATAGGAGTTTTCTGAATAGATGATTTCCCCGAAACCCCCGGCCTTATAAATTTGACGCATCGCCCACAGGTCTTCGTGGAACATCGACGTTTCAAACATCATGTAGATGCGATCACTCGCGTTAACCGCTTCATAGAGCTCGTAAGCATCATCCACGGAGCCAAAAATGGCAGGTACCGCGCAAGCCACGTGCTTCCCCCTCTTCAACGCTTTGATCGTGTGATCCTTGTGACTTGGGGCATCGGTGGCGATCCAAACGGCTTCTATCTCGTTATCTTCCAAGAGCAGTTCCAGCGAGTCGTAGGTCTTGGAGCAACGACAAGCCTTTGCCAAATCATCCCTACGCTCTGGTATCAGATCACTCACCGCGACAATTTCAACATTGGGATGATCTTGAAACCCGAAGGCGGAACCAAATCTCGAAGCCCCCTGTCCAATTATTCCAAACTTTATCTTGCGGTCAGACACCGGTACCCAGCCCTCGTACGTGGCCGCGGTAGCCACCTCCTTTTCAAACCCGGGAACGTTGTCCGGCATCACCTCCATGGCTTGTGATGCCCTTCGTGTAGTTGAACAACCTATTAAGCCAAGGGCGGGAACAGCTATACCCATCGATTTTAAAAAGGTACGCCGGTCAAACAAGGAACAGGTTGGGGAGAGTTGACCCGAACTATCCACCAAATTTGAAGTTTTCATTTTACCTTTCATGATTTTTGTAATTTATACTTAATTGGGAATGTTTGCCCAGATTTGCATTTTTTGGATACATACATATTTAACGGTACCCCATACTTCCAGCGTTTTCACCCTGAGGTACCGGAACGGGGGTAGGTTCTTTTCAAAAACAAACATTTCACCCGCCAAGATATAATCCAAGTCCAGCTGGGAGGTCTGCCCCAGTGGCAAGCCGGAGGGTTTCGTGGATTGAAAAGTTCCCAGTAATGTCCATGACTCCCAAGAACCATCCGGGTTGGGCTCATTGCTCCCGTAAACCTCGAAGCGTTTCAAGTTACCCAAGTTATAATACCAACCTGCCCTATGCCAAATTCTCATATGGCTTATGCTAGCCGTAACGCCCAAGTCAAAAGTGAACCATTGGGGTATCGGTGACAAGTTAGGAACCGTTAAGAAAAGATTGGAAGAGCTTGTAATGTCATCATTCCACATTTTAGGCATGGATGTTTTTAACGTCGCGTGCTCTTGATAGGTATCGGTAGGTAGACGCACCTCTCTGAATTTCGACCAGTCGAGCAGTTCGTACACCTCCGGGGTAATCGCGGCTACTTCCGTGTAAAACGTATCGATAGCGTTCTTTTCGGGTACGAAAGCGGTGCGGTATTCAATGGATGAACCGCCTTTATACCCGGGCAACACGCAATCATTTTCATCAACCGGCATGATTACCGTTTCGCGATTACCGTTCGTGTCAGAAAAAACGACCTCGGTAAACAGCGCGGTTTCCGACAATTCAGGCTGCCACTTAACAGACAACTTCTTGTTTTGGTATACCAGATCCCTGATCATTCGGTTGCTGATCGTCTTCCTAAAGTTGCTGCCGTAGGAACTCCCGGAAATGGTTACCGGGATAGACTTATTTCCGTTTCTGTCCCGTGTAACGATGGTAAACGTGTGCGTTGTCTCTGGCAGGTTGCTGATTATCAGCTCAACGGAGTCAGTTCCCGTTGCATGCTCCACGAACATCGAGTCTCGCTTATTATTCCAATGAATGGATGCAGCATTCACAAGGGGATCAAACAGATACCACTTGAGCATAACCCGATTGTCACCCGGGAAAACCCTAAGGCTATCTGCTTTTCCCGCGTAGTGCTGTACCCTATCCTCCACGAACTCCTTGTAAAAATGGTCCTGTTTTGTACAAGCGTATGTCAGTACCATCACGACCGACAACAATAAATGCTTGTAGTTTAGTACTATATTTCGTTTCATATTCTACACCTGTTTAATGCTTATTCAACCACCTCTCCCCAAATTTTCATCATCTGAATGGAGATATAGCTTACGCCTCCCCACACCTCCAGGGTCTTGATCCTCAAGTACCTCACGGGGGGGATATTAAGGTCAAACACGAACTCCTCACCCGCGTTGATATACTCTATATCCTCATTTGAAAGTTGCCCCACGGGCAGACCTGAAGGCTTAAACGACTCGAAGTACCCTAACAGGGTCCAGCTCTCCCAAGAGCCATCCGGATTGGGATCGTTGCTTCCGTAAACCTCAAAGCGTTTTAAGTTTCCACCCTCAAATAAAAAAGTGGTCCGGTGCCATAATTTCATTCGGCTCAACTTGCTCTTCTTGGCCAAATCAAACGTGAACCATTGGGGAATGGGTGCCGCGTTGGGCCGTGTAAGAAACAGGATATTACGGTTAGCAATCTCGTCATTCCACATGTAGTGCATGGGTGTGCTCATCTGCGCGTGCGAAAGGTTCATATCCGTGGGAAGGTCTACCTGCTTGAATTTAGAGCGATCCAGCTCTTCTTCGAACAGCGGTTTAAGTTCCTGATACATGGTATCGCTAAAATTTTCCCAAGCGTCCCTCACGAACAGTCCAAACTTCGTGTTCTTCGATTCCAGTCCCCTCACCGCGAACTTAACCTGGGCTTGTTCCGTGTAGTGCATCACGAGCGTATCGATCTCGTTGTTTTCATCTAACGTGAACACACCAAACACCAGGTGATTTTGCTCCTCGTTGATGGCCTTCACGCTCACTCCACCCCAATCTTCACTCACCTCTAACGTGTTGAATGTTACGATATAGGGAGGCGTTAACGGGTTTACCTTTACCTTTACCACGTCTGAGCGCTGTTCATCCAGCCCTACCACGTAAATAGCCACATCGTACTCGGCGGCTCGTTCAAACCCATCAAGAACCAGCTCTTGCTTATACACCGACGATATGGTTTGCCGTTTTAAACCGGGCCTCGGTTCATATTCAGCGACCACGTAAAAGGCCCCTTCATTGGGAAGGCTGTAGGTGATGACCGATACGCCGTTTCGATTTTCCACCTTTACGTTGGTCACGACACCCGGCTTTATCCCTGGAGAGAGGGGTTGATGTACCTCTTCTTTACAACCAACAAGAACCAACAATCCAACCGCGAGGGAGAGTAATGAAATTGGTTCCGTGAATATTTTTAATGCTTTTTTCATCTCACATACTTTTTAAAGGTTACCATCCTGGATTTTGGTCTAAGTTGGGGTTAACCAAAATCGAGTGTTCACTTAGAGGCCACAGGTACTCTTTGGGCGTGAATTCTTGAACGAAAATAACACGCGGTTTGTAGTACGCGGGAGCCTCCGACTGCCTGATATTCCAGCCAGAGATAAAGTTGCCGTTCAACTCTGCAACCGCCCTTTTCCAACGTCTTAAATCGGAATGTCGATACCCTTCGAACATCATTTCAATGGTTCGCTCTTGATGGATGATACTCCGAAGTCCCGCTTTCGACAAATATTTATCCGGTGACGTAGAGTAGTTGCTCCACGAGTCCTGTACCGTGGGGAGCCCGGCTCGTTCCCGGACCAAGTTGATGTATTGGTACACCTCATCGGAAGGGCCGCCATACTCATTGGCCGCCTCGGCGTAGAGCAGGTAGAGGTCGGCCAGACGAATAATTGGCCAAGGGTACCAAACCTGCACGTAGCCGGTGTTACGGACTTCGTTTTCGGGATGCACCATCTTTTTAGGCCAGTAGCCAGTGGGACTATGAAATTCGCGGTCGATCACGCCCGCTGATTGCCCCATTTTGCCCATCAAGTAAAACGGATCGTTATCGTTAAACCTTCCTTGTCCGTACCACACGCCCCCGTCAAAACCGATGCTCGCGTAAAACCTGTTTTCTCGTTTAAAGTGCAGTTTAGCGGTTGTGTATCCCTCCATGATGTTGTACCTATCGGAATGCTCCGCTACTGCCAACTCGTACCTCCCGCGATAATCCCACTCTCTGTCCTCATCCAGGGGTACACCGTTATCGGTATAAAATTGCTCTATCATTTTCAAGGGAGGACCATACCTTCCTGAAAGACCATATAGGCTTATTTGCGGATCCCAGCTTCGGGGCGTATACACGACCTGTGCAAGCCTGTTGTTCGGATCTCCCCATAGGAGCTCGCAATTCCACCTCTCGGTGATGCTACCTCGTATGCCAAGCTGTATAATGGTTGTATCGGACAACTTGACTTGCCCCAACCTCCCGGTCTCCGCGTAGTACAGTTCATGCCCGTTTTCATGGGCGAAATCAATGGCCTCTTTGGCGGCTTCTGCAGCGATGCGCCACTTCTCCTCGCTATACTCTTGATTGAAGTAAGGGTTTCCATGGTAGTCAACAAAATGGGCGTAATCCGTGTTCCCGTTAAACAGCGGGCTGGCGGCCGTCACCAATACCCTCGCCTTAATCGCCATCGCGGCCACCTTGGTCAAGCGTCCCAGTTCCGTTGCCTCGCTCTCGATCACATCGGGCAGGCCAGGTATGGCCTCGTCCATCAGGTCAACGATGTAGGAGATCACATCGTCTACCGGTTCCCTCCTTACCTTCACCTCTTCCACGCCAGCGTCTATGGGCAAATTTTCACGCATAATGGGTATGGGACCATACTTTTCGAAGATCCAATAGAGGCAGTACGCTTTTATAAATTTCGCCTCCGCGCTCCATCGCACCAGTTCCATCTCTTCTATATCGGGCACCTTGACAACATTCTCCAAAAAAACGTTGCAGTCCCTGATGGTTATGAACAGACGCCGACCACCGTTTCCCCCATTCCAGTAATCTTGAATGGGCGACACCACATTTTGCTCCCCGCGTGCAATTCTCCATGCCACGTTGGTATTGTAGGGGTATACCCCCCACAGTTCATCGGATAGCATGAAACCGTTTTGGTCATTCGCACCATGCCTTGGCATCATCGAATACAACGTGAACAGGTAGCGCTCAGTAGTATTGCGCATGGAGAAGGCCTGGTCAAGCGTGGCCACGTTGTCAGGCACGATATCCATGAAGTCATCGCAAGATGCCAACAACATTGTAACCACGACCATCGTTAAAAAAATTCTTTTTATATGTCTCATAGCCGTTAATTGTTAAAATGATAATTGAAGACCCAGGTTGTAGACTCTCTGGATGGGATACCCCAATCCGTTGCCTGCCATCTCCACGTCCCACAACTTAAATTTGCTCCAGAGCAGCAAGTTGGTGCCGTTCACGTAAAACCTCAGGTTACTCATTTTTAAATTGTTCGTCAATTTTTCAGGGAGAGTATAACCTAGTTCAAGCTGCTTGAGTCGTAAAAACGTACCATCGCGCATGAACCATGTACTGGTCTGGATGTTGTTTTCCACGATCGTTTCGCTTAAACGAGGCCACAAGGCGTAAATATTCTGGTTTGACTCTGACCAGTAATCCTCCGCGTAAGATTTCAGCAGCTGAGTCTGGGTGTAGAAGCCTCCCCTGGTTCTTTCCACGAAGGGGGCCGTTGCACTAGGATCTATCCAGAACGACGAGCGAGCCGATCCCTGAAAAAACATCGAGAGGTCGAAATCTTTCACACCGTACGAAAAACCAAAGCCGTAATTTATTTCGGGCGTGGTTGGATAACCAATGGGCACACGGTCTAAGTTCGTGATCTGTCCATCCTTGTTCACATCCACGTATTTAATATCGCCACCCCTCACCTCTCCGAAATGCTGCTTGGGAGAGTTGCTGACATCCTGGTCATCGATGAATAACCGTTCGGCAATTAATCCCCTGTTAATGCGAATAGGATACCCCGCCCGGTACAACCATGGCTCTTTGTACTGTGGTTCCTCATAGACCTCGTACTTACTGGTAGCGTAGGTGAAGTTCACGCGTGATTGAAACCACGACCCGTTCCTAAATGCCTGCGAATGATCGATCGAAAAATCAACACCCTTGCTGGAGGCTTCGCCCACATTGGCAGCAATCGCGGCGCTCAAGCCCATCGAGGTGGGTATATTGGAACGGTTCATCAGGATATTTCTCCTATACTCTCTAAACAGGTCAACCTGAATGTTTGTCTTCTCGAACAGCCCTACCTCAAGGGCCAGGTTGGTCTTGTAGGAGGTTTCCCAAGTGATGTCCTCATTGGGATACCTCGTGATGGAGATACCGTTATGGCGGTAACTGAGGTCTTTACCAAAAGCAGCGGCTCGCGCAGGTTCCTGCATCACCACGTTCGACAGGTAGAAGAACCGGTCAGCGGGACTACCAATAGCATCATTCCCTACCAGCCCGTACGTACCTCGTAGCCTGAAGTTAGACACTACCTTTTTCACGGGCTCCCAAAATGCCTCATTCGAGAGCGTCCACGCCAACCCAATGGACGGGAAAAAGCCATATCGCTGGCTTACGTGAAATCTCTCTGAGCCATTTAACCCGAAGTTGAATTCAAGAAAGTAGCGCTTGTCGTACGCGTAAGTGGTTCGACCGGAAAGTCCAATATTCCTGAAGGGTAACGAGAGCTGAAGACTACCCGCGTTCCCGTCCAACTGGCTGCGCATGATGTAAACCAGCAGGGCACTAACGGTATGCTTGTCTTGAAACGTGCGGTTATAGTCTAACGCGGATTCCATGTAGAACACCGAACTAACCTGCTTGCCACCTTCGCTGTAGTTCAGGTATTCCGTTCCGCTGTCCTCGTTAATCAGGTAATAGATATGGTCGTTTGGACCTTTGCTACCCAGACCTTGATAAGAGTAGTAAAAAGGGTTGTACTGCCTGGTGAGATCGAAGAATGAATTTCGGGTCGTATTCATCATTAGCCTGAAATTCAACCCCTCGGTAATGCTTTTTAAATTTTGTCGCAATTCAAGCTGAGCCAACATCATGGCCCTGGAGTACTCCCTGTACCCGCTTACCATATTGGCGTACGGGTTTAGGAACATCTTGCTTCCCGAAGCATTGCCAAACATGATATGTTTCACGTATTGATACCTCTCCCCGGCCGGGTAATAGGGCGGGAATAACACGGGGTTCGTCATCATAACATCGTTATAGACTTGAGTACCCCCTTGACGCGGCCCGATATAATCATCGAAGGAGCCGTTCATCCTTACCGACATTTCGGTAGTTTTTCCAAGGTTTATATTGATATTCCCACGTAGGCTGTACGTCTTGAGGTTAACATTGCTGTTGAAATTATTCCTCTGATCCACCTTCAAAATACCGTTGTCCTGGTTAAACGCGCCGGAAACGAAATATTGAGCCACCTTTCCCCCACCCCGCACGCTCAGGTTTACCCGTTGATTCATGGTATAGTCTTTCATCAACAGATCTTGCCAATCGGTGGTGGGGTACATTAAGCTTCCCGACCCGATAACGGTATTATCAATTTTCTTGTACGAGTAGGGCAACACCCCCAGGGGATCCCGCGTTAAAACAGCCTCGTTATGAAGCTTCATATAGGTAATCGGGTCTGCCAGCTCCACCTTTTTCGTGGGTGCCGACATGGCATTTTCTACCCTGAAGTTCACCCTGGCCGGACCCTCCTGCCCCTCCTTGGTGGTAATAAGTATAACGCCATTTGCCCCCCTTGCGCCGTAAATAGCGGTAGCGGTAGCATCCTTCATAATGGAAAAACTCTCAATATCATCAACCTGAAGGCGCGCCATATCCGTAGGCGTAACCTCAACGTTGTCAATCAATATCAAGGGATCAACCTTGTACCCGAAAGTGGTTACACCCCGAATGAAAAAATCTGCGTTATCCATACCGGGTTCACCACTTCGCTGGTAGGAGATCATACCCGCCACCCGTCCCGATAGCGCGGTGGTAAGGTTGCTTGAAGGTATTTTCAGTTCAGATGGCCTTACCGTGGTAATGGAGGCCACCACGCTTTCTTTTCTTTGCCTACCGAAGCCCACGACGGTTACCTCCTCCAAATCACTTACCTGACGACTCATTGTCACCTCCAGGTAGGTTTTGTCCCCTACATTCAAAGTCTGCGACTCCATCCCGAGAAAAGAGAAGACCAGGTTATCTGAAGCGCTTGCCCTTAACTCGAAAGTTCCATCAATATCCGTTGTAACCCCTCTAGTGGAGTTCTCGATCAAGATACTCACCCCGGGTAGGGGTTCGTTTGTTTCTGCCTCTATCACTTTCCCCCTTATCATCCTATCTTGCGCGGAGAGATAAAGTGGGAAAAGCAGGGTGAGACAAAGTACAAAACAGATTTTGTTTTTCATTTCATTCAATTTTTTTGTTACTCATACTAAAATCCCTTACTCCTTCATTAACATTTGGTCTCTCATCCAGATTCATTATTAAAATAAGTTATACGGGACCATTCACCTCGCCCACCATTTAAGGTGGGCCATTCTGCAAAGTTTAAAATTGTGGGATCTTCATCAGCTCCCCATTTTTCAGGGCCGATTGATGTGCTACAATCCCCCCTACGGTCAAATTAAGGGCCATCTCCATATTGATCAGTGACTGCTTATCCATCTACAGAATCATAGTGCTTAGATGCATTTTCGTAAATCCATCCCACTCGTTATTAAAAATACCTACCCCCATGCCTGCAAGCATAGCGGCTCCAAAACATCCACTGTGGCTGCCATGTTTCATACCATTGACAGTCAAACCCAACTTCTCATTAAAAATAGCTTTCCAAACCTCCATCTCCGCGAACCCTCCAACAAGGGTCACACGCTTAACGGGGATACCTGATTGCTTGCATGATTCAATCCTTTTATACAGCATATCGGCGACAGAGACTAACATCGACAAGCAGAGCTCCGGAACTTCATACAGTTCCAGCATCTTTGACACGTACCTTTCGGGGTGAACCCCCTGTTGCATTACATCGAACGAAGGTTTGTTGCTCGAATCGAGGGCCTGTATAACTGCTGCCTCAAACCTCTTGTATCGATCTTCCGAATCATTAAACAGGATACGAATGTAACGGTTGATGTAATCGCCAAGGCTGGTAAACGAGAACATCCCTCCCCAAGCTCCTTCCGGTGCTAAAAACGGGTCGATCAACATGTTGTGGCGCCATACTTCATCCCTCGATTTCATCGGGAAAAATCCTACCCACGATGTTCCACAAGATATAAGCAAATCACCCACGTTCATCATCCCCGTTCCCCTGGCCGATGATGGGTGATCAAAGGCACCCGCCACGATTACCGTATCTTCGGGTAAACCAGTTTCTAACGAAGCTTGCTTCGTGATCCTGCCGATTGGCTGTCCACTGCCGATAATGCATGGAAGGGTCTCTTTTTCTATCTGCAGGTAATCTAAAAACGGTTGATGATACTCCATACGAACCTGGTCAACCAAATAGAAGTTCGTCGCCGTTGACCTGTCTATTGCCCAATTGCCCGATAACCTGTAGTTGTAATATACGAAATCGGTTGCATGGTACGTCGCGGACAAATAGTGATCCGCCCTATTTTGCTTCATCCAGCTTAAGATACCCAAGGGGAAGCCGGCACTCATTCTCCACCCGCAAATGGAACGCACGTGCTCGGAAGTGAACGGGAATCCATCGGATTGACAAAACGTTTTCGCCCTCTCGTCTTGCCAGCCAATCGCGTTACGGATGGGGCTTTTGTTTTCATCCAACAAAAGCGTGTTTCCACTTGCACCAGAGATGGCGACCGCCACCACGTGATATTGAGCAGGTAATGAGCGTACGGCCGATTTAATCAACGAGCAAATACCATTGTACCGCGCCTCGGCATCAAATTCAACCCTGCCGGGGAAATCGGTAAAATAGCTGTTTGCCCGCTTAGATAGATGGATGACCTCTCCGCTTTCCGATATCAACAAACACTTGGTGGTGCTTGTGCCAATATCTATACCTACCAAACATCTCATGTGAAAAACGTTTTATTCACCAATGATGTGTACTTCACACACCCTTTTCCTTTCACGGATCTGATCCCAGTCAATAAAATAGATGAACCCGAAATCTCCCAGCGATAGTTCGCCATCAATGAGGGGTATCGTTTCCGAACGCCCAAAAAAGACCGAGCGAAGGTGAGCGTCCGTGTTTAAACTGCCCTTGGGTTCTTCATCTGGAAAAGTGAGCGCGAACTCAATGTGCTTAGGCCCCGGGTGCAGGTACTGTCCTTCCGTCCTACAAGTGGGTATCAACTTCTCCATGATGTTGTTCAGGTCTTGTTGCAAATATTCTCGACCGAAAAAGTTCAAATCGTGAGAACACTCCTGCGTGATTACCGAACAGGTGGTGTGGTGCGAGTACACCACGCAAATCCCGTTTTTGATACCGGACTCCCGTACGATCTCCTTGACCTTGTCCGTTACGTTATGAAAATCGGGCCTGTAATCTTTCGATTGAAGCGGGATGCTTCCCCTGTAAAGTTTCATTTTCCCTCCTTTTTTTGATTTGATTGACTCCTATTATTAAATTGATTCCTATTATTAAAAAAATACGCGTGTAGCTACTTAATGCATTTCGTCCCAGGCCCGCCTAAGTGCACTCATCATCTCGTTCAACATGGCCTCAGGGTCTTTCGCCAACATAATCCCGCTGGTGGTTCCCGTCGCGTCGGCACCCGCCTTGATAACCTTGTACACATCTTGACCGTTGCTAATGCCCGCCGCTTGAAGGACCTGTATCTCGGGATTGATTTTTTTAATCGCCGAAGTCGTGGCAACCACGTACTCTTCATCACTGGTCTGCCCGGTACCTATCAGCTCCGTGGGTTCGGCAACGATTATATTCGGGGCGAAATGCGCGATGGCCTCGGCCTCCTTAATAGAATCGGCACACACGAGGGTAATTAACCCTACTTCATCCGCGCGCCTGATTGCTTTATACAAATCGCTCATCGTCATTGGCTTTTCCGCGTGATTCAATATGACCCCCGTGGCACCCGCTGCCTTTACTGCCTCCGGGAGTATAAAGCCGTTTCCGCGACCAATCGTGATAGGGTCCATATGTTGTGCAAATATGTGAACGTGCTCCGTCTCTTGCGCCAATAAGTATATATCGGTGGGTTGTGGGGTTAATATAATGCGCACGTCATATTCAACGGATGCCTTATCAGCCGCTTTTGCCAACTTCAACATACGTTCACCGTAAAAAAAAGCCTTTGGCCCTATCTCAAAAAACGGGGGTTCAATCGTTAATCCTTTATACATGGCGATGTTAATTATTAAGTTTTTGCCCTACTGCCCCACCTGGGTGGATAAGCGCGAATTGATCAAGCTCGTAACCTGTTTCTTCCATGATGGCAGCCAAAAGGGCGTCAAAAAGAGCAACGGTGACAATAAAGCTCGATGTCGCCATAACATTCAGGGGATCACTCTCCCTCTCGATCTTCATCGGGATGACGATTTGTGCACTTTTCGCCAAAGGGGAGTCCAAGTTTTCTGTAACCCCTATAAGAATGACCTCTTTTTTATTGCACACCTCGATAATGGGAAGCAGTTCTGCCGTTTTACCTCCACGGGAAACAACAACCACTGCATCGCCTTTTTTCATGCATCCCATCCCGCCGTGAATGGCTTCACAGGGTGATAGAAACTGGGCATTCCGTTCAATACAGCACAAAGAGTGCGAAAACTTTTTAGCCGCAATACCCGAAGAGCCGCTGGCGCAAGTGATTATCTTGGGACAGCTACTCAACACCTTAACCGCCCTACAAAATGCATCCGCATCCAAATAATCAATGATATCTGAAATGGATTTACTCTCGATCTTGAGCGAATCGACCGCGCGTTGTAAAAGAATTTCCCGTGCCTGTTTATTCATAGTTTAGTTATCTTTACCGTGACACTTCACCTTCATGATAATCAAAAAGTCAAAAAGTCAAAAAGCCAAAAAGCCAAAAAGCCCAGAAAACAGAAAAAACAAAAACCAAAATGAAACTTTTCAAATTAAATCATTAATTTTCATTTTCAGACCATATAAAAGTTAAATTTTCTGTTAAATAAACTTAATTATTTAAACGCACCTTGTTATATGGCTACAAAACAGCCGGTTAACAATAAATCAAGCTCGAACAATAAATATCAGATTATTTCTTTATCGATGCACTAAAATCAACAAGGGTTAACGTGATGGAAGCAGAGACAGTTTAGTTTACAATCTCTGTAATCATTAATCGTGTGGGAGTCAAGCCTATTTTCACGTTTTCAACGGTTAAAAGTCCTTTATCGTTGGGTGATATTTGACCGCTTGACTGCATACTTCCTTCTCTTTCGATGACCCATAAATAAGAAGTGTTCAAGTTATCAAGAACTTTAAAATGCTGCAATCGGCGTAACGTCACATCAGCAGTTATTGGCACCTGCAATTGGCTCAGCTCCTCTGAAGAGGGGTAATCCCTCATAAACCGCAATTGATTGGCCAATCTAAGCTCAATAACAAATCTGTCGGCAGTATCTTCCAATACACTCCAGCGAAAAAAGGCATTTTTCTGCCCCTTTTGATCCGGTTCTTTACCCATATGACCGGGATAAGTATCATCACTGGATGCGTTCATAAATACCGGGTAGGCTTGATCACGACGAATTGAGAGCCATGGAAAGTTTACTACAAACTGATTGGCATGCTGGTGGTGAGCCCTGTGATCATGTCCGTAAATATCCCACGCGTAACTTGCGCCCAACTGTTCTGTTGAGATTTTTTCCAACAGCTGTTCCGCACCTTTTGACCATGGGTCAAGGTGAGAAAAGATCATCGACAAGTAAGGGGGATCAAAAGTATTATCTTGTAGCCGATACATGGCATGCTCCACACCCGCGAACACCTCAGCCTGTAACGCGGCAAAAATATCCCCGTGTGCGAGACCGATACCAAGCGCACCTGAACCGCCCATTGATATCCCCCTTAAATAGACCCTGTTACGGTCAATATTATAGTTTTGAATGACCCACTCAACAGTTTCAAGCAGACGATTTTCGATGGGTGTCATTTTTTGGAGATATTGCGCAGGGTGCTTTTCTATAGCCTTGGCTCCCCACCACCAATCGTAATCAACCATCTCTTCCGGATATTCATCAAGGGCTAAGGGGCTATTCAACAACAGCCCGACAAACTCTTCACCATAGCCCTCAACACGATTAACATTCCCCTCCAGTTCTGACGCTGCATTCCCCCCCGCGCTATGCAAAAACACCACCAAGGGGTTCTTGGCAAGCGACCGATTGGGTTTCATAACATAAAAAAACTCGTTGTGCGGTTGCACGTACCCCCATCGTTTAAGGCACTCATGCTCATAACGAGCAACCTCTCTGCTACCTATCGTCTCTTGGGATGTTTGTACTGGCTTCCAATCCAGAATTTTGGCTTCCGAGTTTAACGCTTTTAGTACCTCCTCCGAAACCTGTTTGGCTAGATGTTTATAGCCTAACGGGGTGAAATGCGCACGATCCTCCGCCTGCCACTCTTCCAGGTTAGGGAGAGAATAGGTATACAAATCATTCACTTGAACCTGCCGGCGAGTCATCAAATCAATGGCAATCTCATTAAGACGAAGCAAATGAGCACGCTGTGTACTATTCCAGCGTGGCACCATGGTGGTGGTGGCAAAAACAGGTCTGGCACCCGCCGCGATAATTGCATCAAGAATAATGGCAAGATTTTTCTCGTATTCTTCAAATGAGGTTCGTATTCGATCAACTTTTGAGGGGTGTCCGGTGGCGTCCCTACCAACACCTGTTAATATTTTATTTACTTGTTGTTTATACTTAGAGGGGTCACTAACGGAGTCCTCCCCTACACCGAAAACGATTTCACCGTTTTTATCAAGAAAATGGCAGTCCCATATTCCCGCGTTAAAATGAACAACATCCCATTTGCCTTTAGCCAACCACTTCTCGATATTTTCCGCGACATAGGCTGAATACATGCAGTTGAGCGGAGGTCGATGCACATTCGCTATTCCCTTCAACATTTCACGCACATCATCCGTGTAGCCCATTGATATTGAATCTCCTATTAGCAGCACGCGGGGCAAAGCCGGGTTGTCTGAATCAGACGCTGATCCGCCGAGCGTCAAGGGCAAATTAACCAACAATAACAACAAAATCCATAATTTCTTTTTGCAGGTAACCATAATATCCATTTTAAAATCCCATTATCTTAAAACACCTAAAAAGGTGTCACTTCAGTCTACTATTTCATCCGGTATTGTGGTAAAGCACCTGTTTTCACGAAACGCATGGGGGTCACTTCAACCATGGATTGTTTTTGGGTCCCATTGCATCAACCGGGATGGGCTGCAGGCCATACTTTTCCGTCACCTCTTTCGTGCAGAACGCTTCCGGTTTTTTCCCCTCGGACTTTAACGACACGTTGTTTGCCACATTTTGGGTATCATTGATGCGCAAGAAATTCTCATGGGCATCGATGATCAGATTGTTCGTGATGGTGTTCACATCCACGTCCTCTCGTAACTGTTGCAACCTCGGGTATTTTTCCCGGTAAAGGGAGGAATTTATATCCACCTCTTTATACAATTTGCTTTGTGTTTCGGGAGCATCCAGCCTGGCCAGCCACCGTTCTTTGTCCCAAAGCGTAAATGAGACCCCGTAAGGACACTGGAAAAAGATATTGTTGTCGATGATATTGTCTTTTCCACCATGTATTTGTACACCACCGAAGTCCAGGGAGCCGCACCGCTCAAAAAGATTCCCATAAACCAATACGCCTGATATCATGTCGTCCAGCCTAACACCGGCAGCACCGTGGTTGGTGCCGCCCTGTATATCTGACCAACGGTTGTAGCGTATGATATTGCCCCGGTAAGAGGGGTTGTTCCACATGTCCAGTCCCCCCTGATCATCGGACTCATTCACGACATGGGCAATTTCATTGTACTCGATGATAAAATCGTTTCCCTCGAGCCTCATGGCCGAAGACGAAGAGTGGCTAAAACGATTATTCGCCACGCGTATACCGCAACCGTCGAGATGGATGGCAGGTTGATAAGTGCGCTTGAAGAGTGAAAAATGCTCGATAACCGTGTGCTCTACGAAATGTCCCGCGGGTTCAAGCGTCTTCCGATCGCCACCTTTGATTTTCATGCCCCCGTGCCCGAATGATGAAAGGTAGCAGCCGGTCACGCCGTGTCCCCTGCCATTCTGAATATGGATGCCATCTTCCCCGAAACGCAGCACACGGCATCCTGACAGCAGGTTGTTCTCACCGTCCCGTATCAGGATTGCCGACCCCCTACCCTCCATAAAGGTGAGCCCTTCGAACCTCACGTGAGCGCAATCCTCCAACTCGATCATGTATGGATCGCTGAAATAGGTTAAGGTGGCATTCGCCGATTTCGGGTCGATCCCTTCGGGAGGATACCAATACAGTTTCCCCTTCTCTCTGTCGAGGTACCATTCACCGGGTTGATCCAGCTCGCAAAAGAGGTTGAACCCAAAATAGTTGAGGCTATCCTTATATCCAAACGGGTGGTAAGGTTCCTGGATATGTACGGTACGTGAAGAAGAATCCCACTTTTCCACCCTTTGGTGCTCTTCACTCCAATCCCAAAACCAATAACCACCTAAGCGAATATCGGTTTCTCCCGCCCATCGGTCCTGATAAGCATCGATATATTCAAACACACCTTCCCTGGTACCGGACGTACCCATGTAGTTGGGAGGAGTTGGCGTCTTTCCCATCGCCTTGCCCGATGTAACAAAACCCTCGTTCGGCCACCGGGCCAACATCTGTAACTCCCCGTTACATACCAACTCGGGCCTTTTACCCGCGTCAGCAGGGTCCCCATAGTCGAGAATGTCGTTTTTCGGCAAATCAGCGATGAACACTTTTCCACGCATCGTACCCTTAAGCCTGTCATACAGGCTATCAGTATCGGCTAGCTCCCATTGGCCAATGGGTTTGCTACCGGAGAAGAGGGGAGTTTCGCCTTTCATAGCCTTATAGGTCACCGGTGATGATTCGCTCCCTGAATCTTCGCCATTGAACTTAACGGGTTGGGTAACCGGATATATCCCCCCGGACAGGTAGACCGTGACGGTGGCTCCCGGCTTTTCCTTTAAGACAACCCGCACAGCCTTTCTTGCCCCCTCCAAACTCCTCAGTGGCTGCCCCTTGGTTCCCACGTTGGCATCATCTCCCGTGGGAGAGACGTACAACGACACATGCTGAGCGCAAGCGCTAAAAAGAAGCATCAGGATGAGATATACAGGAAAAAACAAAGGGGAAGTTTTATTTGTCATGGCTGTATGTTTTACAGTTTGTAACATGATCATATTTCACGGTGGATCAATTATTGAAGTCAAAGATACAAAAAGTTTCACATGATATTTTCAAGTATATTAAGAAACCGTGTTATACTTTCGATTTTTTTTCTTATATTTACAGCCACTTTCGTGACAAACGTGAAAAACTAAACGTATATGAGGTACAACGATCTCGGCATAGACATCAAATACCTGCTGGTCAATGAGAGAGATAAAAAATTCGGCTTAACCGTCAATACAGTTGGCTTTCAGCCTGTCGCACAGAATAGCCTATACCCATCCACCGAGCACCCCAAGAGCTACTACTTCAAACCCGATAAAGGAAGGATATTATCGGAATACCAAATCCTCTACATCAGCAAAGGGAAAGGTTATTTCCAATCCGATTCCACGAAAAAAACGACCATCGTCAAGGGGATGGCCATCCTGCTGTTTCCGGGACAATGGCACACCTACGCCCCTTTTAAGGATACGGGGTGGAACGAGTACTACATTGGCTTTAACGGAGAGATCATCGACAAGATCGTGTCAAACGGGTTTATCTCACCCGAGAACCAAGTTCTGAAAGTAGGCGTTAACGAAGACCTCGTGACCCTTTTCTCCACGGCCATTCGTGTGGCCAAGGAAGAGAAGGGTGCCTCCCAACAACACCTGGCAGGAATAGTGGTCAATATATTGGGCATGCTCTTGTGTCTGGCTCAAAACAAGAACTTCGAAACCAAAGACTCCTCCCAAAAAATTGAACGCGCCAAAATCATCATGGCCGAAAACATCCATAGGAACATTGATATCAAGGGGATCGCGACCAGCTTGGGGATTAGCTACTCTCTGTTTAGAAAGGACTTCAAGGAGTACACGGGGTATGCCCCGGCGCAATATTTTCAAGAGCTAAAGCTAAGGGCAGCAAGAGAGATGTTGGCCGAAACCCAACTCTCCATTAAAGAGATTGCCTACAAGTTGAACTTCAGCTCCTACGAATATTTCCTCTCCTTCTTCAAGAAAAAAGTTGGGTATACCCCGTTAGAATACCGAAACCTGGGAAAGGTGTAATCCGTGAGAAACCGGCTATCGCAGTTCCACCAGCACCAGCGATTTTGGCGGCAGCGTTACCGTTAGGTTGTCGCAACTTAGGGTGGCCCCGTTAAAATCACTCACCGTCACCTTAGAGGGCTCCTCGAAACTGTTATAATCGTTTATCTTGCCAGAGGTAAGCACCTTCCCCCTCACCTTGCTGACCGACGCTCCCACCAGTCGTGTATCCACACGTTGTTCATTATTCGGGTCGGCATTGACCAACGTGATATGGATTTTACCCTCTGCATCCTTTGAAGCGGAAACGCTTACCGCGTCGAACTCCCTATCGCCGTATCGGTACTTCGTGCTCGTCAGCGAAACCGGCAGCAGGGTTGCGTCTTGATGTACCTTATAGAGGTAAAACACCCAATAGGTGGGGGTCAAGATCATCTTCTCCTCATCGGTCAGCACCACGGACTGCAGCACGTTCACCGTCTGCGCCAGGTTGGCCATCTGAACGCGATCGCACCGCGCGTTGAACAGGTTCAGGTTGATACCGGCCACGATGGCATCGCGTAGGGTGTTTTGCTGGTACAGGAAGCCGGGGTTGGTCCCGGGCTCCACGTTATACCACGTTCCCCACTCGTCGATAATCATCCCCACCCGCTTCTGGGGGTCGTACCGATCCATGACCTCGGCGTGTTTAGCGATCAGCTCCTTCATGTAGAGCGTCTTTTCGATGGTGGTAAAGTACTCCTGCTCGTTGAAGTCGGTCGCCGACCCCTTATCGCCCCAGTGCTTGGGCACCGTGTAGTAGTGCAGCGACAGTCCTTGCATATGGCGACCAGCGTTCTTCATCACGGTCTCCGTCCAGTTGTAGTCCCCACCGTTGGCACCGCAAGCGATCCGGTAAAGGCGGTTGCCACCGTAATCGCGGGTATACGTGGCGTAGTGGCGGTAGAGATCGGCGTAATAGTCGGGCGTCATGTTGCCGCCGCACCCCCAGTTCTCGTTCCCAATGCCCCAAAACTTGACCTTCCACGGTTCATCGCGCCCGTTCTCTCGACGCAGGTTCGCCATCGGGCTCTCGCCGTCGAAGGTAATGTACTCGACCCACTTCGACATCTCCTCCACGGTGCCGCTGCCCACGTTCGCGGTGATATAGGGTTCCGTGTCCAACTGCTCGCACAGGTCTAAAAACTCGTGCGTACCAAAACTGTTGTCTTCCACCACCCCACCCCAGTGCGTGTTGATCATCTTGGGCCGTTTCTCCCGGGGACCTATGCCGTCCATCCAGTGGTACTCATCGGCAAAACAGCCACCGGGCCACCGCAGGTTAGGGATACGTATATCTTTGAGCGCTTGAACGACATCGTTCCGAATCCCCCGGGTATTGGGTATATCGGAATCCTCCCCCACCCAATAGCCACCGTAGATGCAGCGACCCAGGTGTTCGGAGAAATGGCCGTAAATATGGCGGTTAATGGTATACTCACCCCTATCCGCCTCGATAATCAGTCGGTTTTGCGCGGTCGCGGAGAGACCTATCATCATTAAAGCCGCGATCCATACATACGTTTTTACTCTCTTCATACGATTATTTTTATCTTTATTGAACTTTCGCATGTAACTGTTTCAACTCATTGCCTTTTCTGGCGTAAATTTCATTGAGCAGCGATCGTGACCGTTGCCGGTTTTAGCCAGGGAGAGGTAAATCCGATCTCTATTTCCCCCTCGTCTCCCGTCGCCTCCACGTAGGCCAGGATGCGCCCGTGATAGACGCGGTGTCTGTTGTCGGTATAATCGCTCATATCGGTGTTGTTGCTTGCCTCCAGGCCAAGCAGCCTTGCAGGACCGGATACGCGGCAGGTGACCTCGTCGTCAGACAGCATCACCGGAACGCCGTTCTCATCCACCACCTGCACCACCACGTGGGCCAATCCCCGCTCCTTGTCGATCTGCTCTTCGGCATGGATCACCGTGAGCGCGTAAGGGCGACCCGATGTCTGAATGGTATATCCAGAGATAGGCTGGTTATCCCCATTCATACCCACCACTTCCAGTTTGCCAGCCTTGTAGGGGATATCCCAGAAGATGATACCGCTGTTGTCGTCGTACGCTTTTATTTCGCCCACCTCTTGACCGTTAAGCAACAGCTTGGCCTTGGCCGCGTTGGTGTAACAGACCACCCGGATGGACTGCCCTTCCTGGTAGTTCCAGATGGGCCACGCATCCATCGAGGGTACCCGCTCCACGTAGTCGCCCGTGCTCCCCGCTTCGGTTTGCGACAGCACGTCCCTCGATTGGCTCCGGGCACCCCGCCCGGGCGTGGGGTAGGTACCCAGGTAGGCCATCGGCTTGTCGGTCCAGAGCGACTGTCTGAAATAACCCCTCGGCTTGATAAAGCCCCCGAAATCGAGCAACCCCGAGTAAAAACCCCGGGTGGGCCACCTGCCCGACTCGCCAAGGTAATCGATACCCGTCCAGAGGAACTGCCCGAAAATAAACTCCTTGTCACGAACCGCTTTCCAGGCACCCATATCGTGCCTGTTCTCGCTACCGTAAATCACCCTATCGGGGTACTTTTGGTGGTCGCTATCATACTTCTCCTCGGTATAGTTATAGCCGGCAATATCCAGCGCTCCCGGGTACTCCGTCTCGTTCGACATAGCCACGCCGGCCAGACCCGCCGTCACGGGGCGGGAGCGATCGTACTGCTTCACCACGTTGACCAGTCGCTTCGCAATCTCTCCCAAATCCATCGCGTTGGGTGCATCGGGGTTATATCCCCCGTAGGTAGCCTGCGTGAACCCCGCTTTCTCTCCCCCGAGGATGGGGTGCGAATAGGGGTCGTTCGGGTAGTCCACCTCGTTACCGATGCTCCAGGCGAACACCGAAATATGGTTCCGGTCCCGCCTAACCAGGTCGGCCAAATCCAGTTCGCTCCACTCCTTGAAGATATCGTACGACCCCTGGTAGCCGGGTGTACCCACGTTCCAACCCTCTAACCACTTGCGCTTGGGAAAGACCCACTCGTCGTACATCTCGTTGATTACCAGCATCCCCATCTCATCACACAACTCGTACAAGTCTGGCGCTTGCGGGTTATGGCTTGTCCGTATCGCGTTCACCCCGATCTCTTTCAAGGTCTGCAGCCGCCGCTGCCACACCGCTCTGGGGACTGCCGACCCTAACACCCCTGCATCATGGTGGATACATACCCCCTTCACTTTCATCCACTCCCCGTTGAGTGCGAAACCCTTATCCGGATTAAAGGTGAAGGTGCGAAAGCCGGTACGGGTGGTTGTCCGGTCAACCTCCGTCTTCCCTTTCAGCACGGTCGTCCTTAGCTCATACAGGTTAGGATCCTCAAGGAACCAGAGCTGCGGTTTTTTAACGAACAGGGCAGTCATTACCTTGTTCCCGTCACCCGGCAGCACCGTTATCCGCTGATTCTCTTTAGCGACCAGCTTTCCTTCGGGCGAGAACAACTCGTTGAGTACCGTCAAGGAAGCGGGATCTGTCTCGTGGTTGGTCACCTCGACCTCCACGTTGAGCCTGTAGCCGTTCTTTACCTCTTCGGGGTAGGCATACACACCCCATTGCGCGATATGTATCGGGTTGGCGTACACCAGCCAGACATCGCGGTAAATTCCCGAACCGGTGTACCAGCGGGAATCGGCGAACCGACTATGATCCACCCGCACGGCTACCACGTTATCCTCCCCGTACTTCACGTGGGGCGTGGCATCGAACATGAACGAAATATAGCCGTTGGGACGTTTACCCAACGATTGGCCGTTAAGGAACACCTCGCTACGGTTGTAGACCCCCTCGAAATAGAGGTAGACCCGCTGTCCCTGTCTCTCCGCGGGGACATGTATATCCTTGCGGTACCAGGCTATCCCGCCCGGCAGGTAACCGGTACAACTGGCCAGCGTGGGACTTAACTGCCCCTTCACGCTCCAGTCGTGAGGCAGCATCACACGTTGCCAACGAGTGTGATTCACCTCTACAGCCTGCCCATCCTTCACATCGTTAAGCGTGAACCTCCAGTCGTTATTTATCTTCTCCGGCGACCCAAAAGAGACCTGCGCCCTTATCGTGGGGGCGAAGCAAGCTAACAGCAACACAGCCAATAATTGAAATTTCCTCCGCATCTGTTTATGGTTTATTATTCTTAACAAAATTAGTGATATTCTTTCGAAGATGAAAACGAAAACAGGCGAAGATTGTCCTTTATTTTTTGTAACTTAGTCGTCAGACTAAAAAATAGGCACGCACCCTTTAATAAGATTACTGTATGACATTTTCAAATCGAACCCACGCACTATCCACCCTGAACAGGTATTGGATCATACTCCTTCCCCTATTTTTCGTTTTAGGCTGCACGACGAAAACGGGTAAAGGGGAACAGGCTCTCTCCTCGAAGAGGATCCAACAGGTAGACTTCTCACAGGTAAAGATTACCGATAATTTCTGGTCGCCACGACTGAAGAGCCACGTGACCACTACCCTCCCCGTCTGCATCGACCAAATTGAACATAAGACGGGAAGGATCCGGAATTTCGAGAACGCCGCCAACAAGAGCGGGGAGCACTCGGGCATCTTTTACGATGACTCCGACGTCTACAAAGCATTGGAGGGAATGGCCTATAGCCTAATCAACTACCCTGACCCCCAACTGGAGCAGAAGTGCGACGAGTGGATCGAAAAATTCGCGGCGGCACAAGAGCCGGATGGCTACATCAACACTTTTTACTCGCTGACCGATCTGAACAAGCGGTGGGATAACATGGACAAGCACGAGATGTACTGTGCCGGTCATATGATTGAAGCAGCGGTGGCCTACTATCAAGCCACGGGCAAACGCACGTTGCTGGATGTATCGATTCGAATGGTGGAGCATATGATGAGCCTGTTCGGTCCCGACAAACGTCACTGGGTCCCGGGACACGAAGAGATCGAGCTGGCATTGGTGAAGCTGTACAAGGTAACCAACGAAGAGAAATACCTTGATTTTGCTTACTGGCTGCTTGAGGAGCGCGGGCATGGACATGGCAGCAAAGGCTCGGAGGGTACCTGGAACCCGATCTATTACCAGGACGAGGTGCCGGTAAGGGATTTGGAGGAGATAACCGGCCATGCCGTACGCGCCATGTACCTCTTCTGCGGGATGGCCGATGTGGCCGCCTTGAAGCAAGATGAGGGATACATGCGGGCACTGGATCGCCTATGGGATGATGTTGTGCTCAGAAAGATGTACATCACCGGCGGCATTGGCTCTTCAAGGCATAACGAGGGCTTTACCGAGCCGTACGACTTACCCAATTACGAAGCCTATTGCGAAACGTGCGCCTCGGTGGGAATGGTGTTATGGAACTCCCGAATGAACGAGCTCACCGGCGATGCCAAGTACGTGGACGTCTTGGAGCGCTCACTATACAACGGTGCGCTTGCCGGGATCTCATTGCGTGGCGACCTGTTCTTCTACGTGAACCCCCTGGCTTCGCACGGTGACCATCACCGCCGCGCGTGGTACGGCACGGCCTGTTGCCCGAGCCAGGTATCCCGCTTCCTGCCCTCCATCGGGAACTATATATACGGATTGTCCGAGGACGCGGTATGGGTCAACCTCTACGTGGGCAACAACGCGGAGATCAAAACCGGGAAAAAGGGGAAGGAGCGTTTCACCCTGCAGCAGGCGACCGATTACCCATGGGATGGAAACGTGAAGCTGAGCGTGAAAGCACTTCGGAAGCCAATGGAAAAAGAGATTCGCCTGCGGATCCCCGACTGGTGTGAGAACTACTCGATCGCGGTGAACGGGGAAGCGATTGAAGGGGTACCGGTTGAAAAGGGATACGCGGTCATCGATAGGCTCTGGAACGAGAATGACGAAATAACGCTCACGATGGATATGCCCGTGAAGATGGTGCAAGCCGATCCCCGGGTAAAAGAGAACATCGACAAACGGAGCGTGCAACGTGGGCCCCTCGTCTATTGCATGGAGGAGGTGGATAACCCTTCGTTCGACGAGCTAACCCTTTCAGCCGACACGCGGTTTAACACGGCATTTGTTCCCTCACTCCTCAACGGGGTGACCACCATCGAGGCGGTCACGGGCGATCAAACGATCACCTTTATCCCCTATTACGCCTGGGACAACCGCGAAGCCGGGCAAATGAAGGTGTGGGTTGATTACAAGTAACCGGCACACCGGCTACTGTTTTACTGTTTACTGTTTACTGTTTACTTTTTACTTATTGTCTACTGTATCATGAAACTTAAATCGTTAATACCATTGTTACTTCTGGCGCTAATCGCGTGCGAAGGTGATGTAATTGACCCCGCGTTGAGAGGCCGCCCCATTGAACTCTCTGCCGAAATAGCGGGAATGCGAACCCGCGTCACCAACTCCACCTGGGAGAAGGGCGATGCCATCGGCGTTTACATGATCCCATCCGGGGGCTCACTGAGCGCATCGGTCCTTCGAGATAACGTGAAGTACAGCACCACGGGCAACTCCTCGTTCACGCCGGCCAACGAGAAAGAGCAAATCATCTTCCCATTCGATGGCTCGGACGTCGACTTCATCGGCTACCACCCCTACCGGGATAATATATCGAATCACAGCTACCCTGTGAACGTGAGCAACCAAAGCTCACAGTCTCAAATCGACCTGCTCTACTCCAACAACACGCAGGGGCTAAACGACAAGAACCCGCACGTGGGCATGCAGTTTACCCATCAACTAACGAAAGTGGTGCTAAATATAGAGCCGGGACAGTCGGTGAACCTGAGCGAGCTCAGCGTGATCATCAGCAACGCGAACACGGAGGCCACGTTCGACCTGGCTACCGGTATGCTGTCTTCGCCCAGCAAACAGGGTGACATCCCCTTTCGGATGGGTAACGGGGGAACCTCCGCGGAGGCCATCCTGCTGCCGCAATCAAACCTTAGCGCGGTGAAGCTCTGGTTCGTGATTGGCGACGAGATAGAGGTGTACAGCTTTCCGCTCGGCGAAGTATTGGAGATCAACGCGTTTCAACCCGGCACGAAATACACGTACAACGTGACCCTCTTCGCGCAGGAGACAACCATCGCCGCGGAAGGGAGCATCACCCCTTGGGTGGAGGGCCCCACGGCAAGCGTGACCGCTAACCGTACGGGTGACACCCCACCCGTTGTGAAAGGGTCTAAAAAAGCGCCCTTCACCGTAGCGGAGGCGCAAGCGAGCGTGGGACAACCCCAGGTCTGGGTGGAGGGCTACATCGTCGGCTCCTTTAAAGGCACCTCGATAAACAGCTTTGTCCCCGAAGCTACAGCCACATCTGCTACCAGTCTAGCACTGGCCGATACCCAAAACGAGACCGACAAGGAGAAGGTCATACCTGTCGAGCTCCCCGCGGGAGCGGTTAGAAAGGCACTTAACCTAAAGGACAACCCCGCGAACTTCAACAAAAAAGTAAAGATCAAGGGAAACATCGACTCATACTACTCCGCCATGGGACTCAAAGGCGCCAAAGAGTACGAGTTTATCGATTAGTTTTGCCGCGTGACGCCGCTATAGAAAAAGGCTGTTTTAACACGTAAAGGGAGGCTCGTTCGTCGACATTTTCCGGCGGTATGTCGATTAATTGCTATAAAAAAACTAAAATCGGCATGCAACAAGCCTCCTTTCTGGTATAAATAGGTACTTTTGATTTGTTTTCTTGGCCTGTTACCAAGATCTTGTCTTTCGTATGCGCAAACAGTTGGATGAACGGTAGCGGCTCAGGCAAATGCATGGTAAAGGCCTTCTCTTTGGCGTGCACCAATCATACAAGAGCAAGCGAAAAAACAAATCAGATGAGTAAAAAAACCAAAGCGATCGTTCTCGCCGCCATCGTGCTGCTTCTGCTTGGGATCATCTTTTTCCCGAAGATCAAGCAACGGGCAGGTACCGGCGGAGCGAGCGATATGCCACCGGGAGAATCCTCCCCCGGCGGGGGCGGACGAGCACCGCTATCGGTCAGCGCGACGGTACTAAAACCACAAACCTTGAACAACCTCTTCCGCATTACCGGGAAGCTACTCCCCGATGAAGAGGTAGACCTGGTCTTCGAGACCTCGGGAAGGATCACCGACATCTACTTCCAAGAGGGGACAAGCGTGCGAAAGGGGGAGCTGCTCGCCAAGGTAAACGATGCCCCGCTACAGGCCGAGTTGAAAAAACTGGAAGCGCAGCTACCGCTGGCCCAAGACCGGGTTTACCGGCAACAGACACTGCTCGAGAAAGACGCCATCAGTCAAGAGACCTACCAGTCGGTCGCCACCCAGCTTGAGACGTTAAAAGCCGATATCGAGCTGGTGAAAGCACGCCTGCGCCAAACCGAGCTACGAGCACCCTTTGATGGGGTAATCGGGCTGCGATTGGTGAGCGAGGGTGCCTACGCTTCATCACAGGTGGTCGTCTCCACGCTCACCAAACTCTCCCCACTTAAAATCGAGTTCTCGCTAACCGAAAACTTCGTAAACGAGATAAGGCCTGGCACGGAGATCACTTTTCAGGTCAAGAACGACCTCCAGGAGTATAACGCGACCGTCTACGCGGTGGAATCGCGTTTGGACCTGCGGACGCTTAGCCTCTTCGCCCGCGCCCGCTACCACAACAGCGATGGCAAGATTAAACCGGGGCAATCGGCCAACATTCGCGTTAGCCTCGACCAGATAGAGAACGCCATCGTGATTCCCAGCATATCCAGTGTAAAAGAGATGGGACGCGATATCGCTTACGTCTACCAGGGTGGGACGGCCAGGGAAGTGGAGATCATCACCGGCATGCGAACCGCCTCATCGGTAGAGGTGGTAAGTGGCCTAAACATAGGGGACACGCTGTTGACCACCGGCGTGATGCAGCTACGGACAGGGATGCCGGTGGTTATCGACCGCATGGAGGAAAACCGAGCAGAGTAAAGAGATGACGTTATCGGAACTGAGCATAAGGCGACCGGTGTTGACGACGGTGATGGTGCTGATCATCCTCATCTTCGGCTTTATCGGCTACACGAACCTACCGGTTCGGGAATATCCCAACGTGGACAACCCCATCATCACCGTGCACGTCTCTTACCCCGGGGCCAACGCGGAGGTGATCGAGAACCAGATCACGGAGCCTCTTGAGCAGAACATCAACGGCATCCCGGGTATCCGGTCGCTCACCAGCCGAAGCAGCCAGGGGAGCGCCCGCATCACCGTGGAGTTCGAGCTGAGCGTCGATATGGAGACGGCGGCGAACGACGTGAGGGACAAGGTCTCCGTCGCTCAACGCTACCTGCCACGCGATACCGACCCACCCACGGTCGCCAAGGCCGATGCCGACTCCGACCCCATCATGCAGATCACCGTGCAGAGTCCTGTACGGTCACTCCTGGAACTCTCCGAGATAGCCGACCTCACGGTCAAGGAGCGGCTGCAGACCATCTCCAACGTGAGCGCGGTGGAGATATGGGGGGAGTACCGTTACGCCATGCGTCTATGGTTAGATCCCATCAAGATGGCGGCCTACAACATCACCCCCATGGACATCAAAAGCGCCCTGGATAGGGAGAATATCGAGCTCCCCGCGGGAAGCATCGAGGGTGACCATATCGAGCAGTCGATTCGAACGATGGGGTTGATGCAGACACCGGAAGAGTTCAACAACCTGATCCTGATCGAGGACGATTTCCGGGTTGTGCGCTTCCGGGACGTGGGGTATGCCGAGCTGGATGCCGCCAACCGGAACAATATCCTTCGCCGAAACGGCACACCGATGGTGAGCTGCGTGATCATCCCACAGCCGGGGGCCAACCATATCATGATCGCTGATGAGGTGAGGCTGCGCATGGAACAGATGCGCAAGGACCTTCCCAGTGACGTGATCATCGACGTGGCGTTCGATAACACCCGCTTTATTCGTGCCTCCATCCGCGAGGTGAAGACCACGGTAATCATCGCGTTTATCCTGGTGATATCCATCATCTTCCTTTTCCTGAGAAACTGGCGGGTGACGCTCATACCAACGCTGGTCATCCCCATCTCGCTGATTGGCATCTTCTTCGTGATGTACCTCGTGGGGTTCTCCATCAACGTTCTATCGATGCTCGCGGTGGTACTCGCGGTGGGGTTGGTGGTGGACGACGCCATCGTGGTGTCGGAAAACATTTACCACAAGATCGAAGATGGGATGGACCCCGAGAAGGCTTCCATTACCGGATCAAAAGAGATCTTCTTCGCGGTGGTATCGACCACCATCACCCTGGTGGCCATCTTCGTCCCGATCATCTTCCTAGAAGGACTCACCGGACGGCTCTTCCGTGAATTCAGCATCGTGATATCGGGTGCGGTCATCATCTCCGCGTTCGTCGCCCTCTCCTTCGTGCCGATGCTGTCGTCCAAGATGCTGGTGAAGAGGAGAAAGAAGAGCCGCCTGTACCAAAAGAGCGAGGTGGTATTCGATGGCATGAACCGTTACTATAACAGATGGCTCAAAGCGTTCCTGCAGCGCAAGTGGCTGGTGCTTCCCATCATCCTGCTCTCGGCGGCTATCATCGCCCTCCTGTGGAAGGTGATTCCTGCCGAGATGGCGCCACTCGAAGACCGGTCGCAGGTAATGATACGTAGCTCCGCCCCGGAGGGAGCCACCTACGAGTTTGTACGTGACTATACCGACCGCATCTCCGCGATCGCAGACTCCGTCGCACCGGAGCGTGAGTCAAATATCACGATGACCCGCAATGGTTTCGGGATGGTACGCATGGTGCTGCCTGACTTGCGGGAGCGAGAGCGCTCGCAGATGGAGATCGCGGAAGCGCTCACGCGCGGCGTGAAGAACGAGACCGCCGCCCGCGCCTTCGTGCAACAACAGTCCACCTTCGGTGGGCGCCGCGGGGGCATGCCCATCCGCTACGTGTTGCAAGCGCCCAACATCGACAAGCTACAGGAGTTCATCCCCCTTTTCATGGACCGGGTGAACGCGAGTCCCCACTTCCAGATGAGCGACGTGGACCTGAAGTTCACCAAGCCGGAGACCCGCGTCAACATCGACCGCGACAAGGCGGCCATGCTTGGGGTAAGTACCCGCGATATAGGGCAGACGTTACAATACGCGCTGAGCGGGCAGCGGATGGGCTACTTCTACATGAACGGCAAGCAATACCAGATACTGGGAGAGATTAACCGGCAGCAGCGCAACACGCCTGTTGACCTGCGAACCATCTACATCAAGAACTCGAGCGGGCAGATGATCCAGATGGACAACCTGGTGACCCTCGAGGAGGCGGTGGCCCCTCCCCAGCTCTACCGCTATAACCGGTTTAACTCGGCGACCGTCTCCGCGGGATTGGCTCCCGGCTACTCGCTGGGACAGGGATTAGAGGAGATGGACCGCATCGCGGCCGACGTGCTGGACGAGACCTTCCGAACCGCCCTCGAAGGGGAATCGCGCAACTTCCGGGAAAGCTCATCGAGCCTCTTGTTCGCCTTCGGCTTAGCCCTCTTGCTTATCTTCCTGGTGATGGCCGCGCAGTTCGAGAGTTTCAAAGACCCGTTCGTGATCATGTTCACCGTTCCCCTCGCCGTTTTCGGTGCCCTCCTGTTCATGTGGGCAAGAGGAGTGACGATGAATATATACAGCCAAATCGGGATCATCATGCTGGTCGGCCTCGTCACCAAGAACGGGATTTTGATCGTGGAGTTCGCCAACCAGCGACAAAACGCGGGAATCGGCCGGTACCAGGCCATCGTGGAGGCCTCTATGCTGCGGTTGCGCCCCATCCTGATGACCAGTATCTCTACCGTGCTGGGGCTTATGCCGCTGATGTTCGCCACCGGGGAAGGTGCCAACGGCCGCATCGCGATGGGTACCGCCGTGGTGGGTGGACTGCTTATCTCCACCCTGCTGACCCTCTTCTTGATCCCGGCCATGTACATGTACTTCTCTACCGACCGTGAAGCCAAGAGAAAGAGGATGGAAGAAAAAAGATTACATGATGAAGACGATGAGAGATAAACTGTTAAAAAGGGATGATTACCTGTGGATGGTCGACAACGAAGCCGTAAAATCGATGGCAGCAAGAACAGATAGGGTCAACCCGGGGGCGGCTAAACCGGGTGTAATCATTGCGGAGGCGGGCGTAACGGAAGGAGTTAAAACATATTCGTTCTTCCTTTTTATCGCCCTCCTACTTGCCACATTAACTTTCATCCCGCAAACCACACAGGCCACACAAACCGGTCAAGCAGTTCAAACCACATCGATTGAACCAATCGGTCATGGGACAGAGACCTTTCAGCCCGGGCAAACCGGGCAAACCGATTATGTTACACAGGCTCCCTCACAAGCCCAAGAAACCGTTCTTCCCATTTTAAACCTCCAGGAGTGCTTACGCATTGGTCTTGAGAACAACTACGAGATCCAGATCGTCCGGAACGAAGAGCAAATCGCCGACAACAACGTCACCTTGGGTAACGCGGGCTTCCTTCCCGCGGTAAACCTCAATTCCGGCTACACGGTGCGAAGCAACAATAGCGACCAGTTCCCATCAAATGGCGGCGAACCCGTAGAAAGCCGCTCTTCCAACACGGGGGCACTGGACGCGGGGGTGAACCTTTCCTGGACCCTCTTCGAGGGGTTCCGGGTACAAACCAACTACAAACGGTTGAAAGAGTTGCAGTCGGTAGGGGAACTCAACACCCGCCTGGCCATAGAAAGTCTGATCGCTACGCTTACGGCGGAGTACTACAACTACGTGCAGCAACAACTCCGGCTGAACAACCTGAAATACGCGGTATCGCTCTCTAAAGAGCGGCTTCGCATCGTGGAGGCCAGCTACCAGGTGGGGGCGCTTTCGAGGCTCGACCTTCAACAGGCGCGGGTCTACTTCAATGCCGACAGCTCCCTACTTATCCAGCAGTACGAGAAGCTGAACAGCTCGAGGATACGGCTCAACGAATTGATGGGGGTCGACGTGGATCTGCAGTTCGTGGCGGCAGACAGCACCATCAGGTTCGACCGAAACCTGCCGAAAGAGCAACTGCACGACCAAACCCTGCAACAGAACGCCCGCCTACTGCTCAGCGAAAAAAATAAGAGGTTGAGCGAACTCGACTTGAAAACGCTGCAAAGCCGCAACTACCCGTACCTTCGACTAAACGGCAGCTACGGCTTCACGCACTACAACTACAACAGCGGTTCCTTGAACCGTCAACGCACGTGGGGACCCACCGCCGGCGTCACGCTGGGCATCACGTTGTTCGATGGACTCAACCGAAGACGGGAGCAGCGCAACGCGCAAATCGTGATCCAAAACAGGGAACTGCAAACCGAACAGCTTCAGTTAGCCCTGGAGAGCGATTTCGCCAACATGTGGATGGCCTACCAAAACAACATCGAACTGACCAACCTGGAGACCGAAAGCCTGAAGAACGCGGAGCTCAACTACGAGATCGCCATGGAGCGGTACAAGGTGCGCGACCTCTCGGGATTGGAGTTAAGGGAGGCGCAGAACAGCCTTATTGAAGCAGAACAGCGACTCCTCACCGCGCAGTTCAACACCAAGCAGTGCGAGATCTCGCTGCTGCAGCTTAGCGGCACCATCAATCGTTACTTGGAACCGTAAAATACTTGACTTTTCACCCACGTTTGTTTTTGGTTTCAAAGCGAAAACCTAAATACCAATCTCTATTACGCGGGGTCAAGCGTTAACGCTCGCTTTGCCCAGAAGGTCTGCACCACCCCCCTCACGAGGAGGTAGAGGATAAAGGAGAACCAGAGGCCGTTGTTCCCCCATACGGGGGTCAACGCGAAGTAAGCGGCAAAAAATAGGAGCGACGACAACAGCATCGCGTCGCGCATCTCCCTCGATGCGGTGGCCCCGATGAAGATGCCGTCCCAAAGGAAAGCCGCGAACCCCGTGATGGGGATAAGCAACGTCCAGAACATGTACCCCTTGGCGTGGTCGATAATCGAGAGGTCGTTGGTCATCACGCGAAGGATAAGATCGGGGAAGAGCGCGTAGATCAACACCGCGGCGAGGCTCACCACCGTCCCCCAAAAGAAAATCCGACGAATCATCCAGCGTAGGTACTCCCCGTTCTTGGCACCCACGTACCTACCGGTGAGCGCTTCACCCGCGTAGGCAAACCCATCCATGAAGTAGGAGAAGAGCATGAAGAACTGCATGAGCAAGGCGTTCACAGCGAGTATGGTCTCGCCCATCGCCGAGGAGGCGAAGGTGAAGAAGGTGGTCACCAGTGAAAGGAGGAGGGTACGCACGAAGATATCGCTGTTTACCCTGAAGTAGTCGCGCATGGCCTCTTTGTCCCAGATGGACTCCTTACGAAGGTACTTCAACAACCTGCGGTAGTAGTTCCACCAGAACGCGGCTGCCACCAAAAATGAGACCCACTGCGACAGCATGGTTCCCAGCGCAATGCCATCGATCTTCATCCCGAAGCCATAAACGAAGAGAAGGCTCAGCACGATATTAAGCACGTTGTTGAAGATGGCGATAACCATGGGGGTCCGGGCGTTCTGCATGCCGATAAACCACCCCTTGAACGCGTACATACCCAGCACCGCCGGCGCCCCCCACACCACGTAGCGGAAGTAGGTCTTCACATGTTGGATCGATTCGGGGCCCGACTGCACCAACTTGAACGCGAGCGCACCGATGGGGTACTGCAGCAAGACGATTGCAACCCCGCTACCCAAGCCAATGGCGAGCGAACGGGCAAACACGTTCATCACCTCCGGCAGGTCTCTCGCGCCGTACGCTTGCGCGGCAAACCCGCTGGAACTCATCCTAAGGAATCCGAAGTTCCAGTAGATCACGTTAAAAATACTGGAACCCAGTGCAATGGCACCGATATAGACAGGCGAGCCCAACCGCCCCGCGATGGCGATATCGATGATCCCCAGTAGCGGAACCGTCACGTTGGTGATGATATTGGGCAGGGCCAGCCTAAAGATCCGTTTGTCCATAGGAGGAGATGTGGCAAAAACAGTGCCACACGTGGAAACAAGCCAGTCTTGCTTATCGCCGTTGTGAAAGAGCTCCCCTTTACCCCCCTCCCTTACTGCCGATCGAGACCGATATCGCGCATCGAGGCGGGATCTTCTATCGGCTCCAGGTGCGTCTGCACGGTCATCGGCCCATCGAACATATTCACGATGGCCTCCTCGACCCGGTCCGCGTAGTCGTGTCCTTTTTGCACGCTCCACTCTCCCGGGACAAGCAGGTGTAACGAGATAAACCTCCGCTGTCCCGCCATCCGGGTTAGCAGGGAGTGATACTCGACCTGCTCCGGTTTCAAGGAGTCCAGGTAAGCCACGATGCGCACCATCTCCTCCTCGGGGATGGCGGCATCCATCAGCTTGTTAGCCGATCGGCTAATCAGTTTGTACCCCGCGTAAAGGATATAGATGGCAACGGCGATGGCGATGATCGGGTCGATGATGTACCAGCCGGTGTAGTTCACGATCACGACCCCCACGATTACCCCCACGGTGGTGAGCACATCGGTGAGCAAGTGCCTACCGTCCGCTTCCAGGAGCAGCGAGTTTCGTCTCTTCCCGTTCCTTACCAGGATAACCCCCACCATCAGGTTGACCCCCGCGGCCGCGAACGAGTAGAGTAGCCCCACGTTCACGTTCTCGATGGGTCGCGGGTCGACCAGCCTCGGGGCGGCCGTCCAGATAATGGAGAAGGCGGCGATAAGGATTAGTGCCCCCTCCGTCGCGCTGGAGAAATACTCCGCCTTACCGTGGCCGAACGCGTGTTTCTTGTCGGCCGGTTTCCTCGACAGGTTGAGCATAATCAGCGCGAAGATAGCCGCGAACAGGTTCACGAGCGACTCCAGGGCATCCGACAGCAACCCCATGGAGCCAGTCGTACGGTACGCCTGAAACTTGAGCAGGATGGTAACCACCGCCGCCCCGATGGAGAGGTAAATAAACGAGTGAAGGGGTCTCGCTTTCATTGCATCTCGTTTTTCAAACAGCACACAAAGGCACCCATTTTAGGCTTCTAATCATTCCCGTTTTTAGCTGCCGTTGGAGAAGCTGTAACTGCCCGCGGCAACCTTAAACAGGGTATACCCTGCCGTTTCGCCCTCGGCTTTGGCGTGTCCCGACGCCTCCGTCACTGTTTTCCCCTCTTCCGCGGGGAAGTAGACGGTCGCCTCGCAGTTGGGCGGCACCGTCACCTCCAGATCCAGCGCCCCATTCTCTCTCCTCCAGGAGGTATGGATAGTACCGATCGGTGAGTCGTAAGAGGCTTTCACCCAGTCGATGGAGTTTTCCGGCAAGCGGGGCACCCGTATGTCGAACGACTTGAATCCCGGGGCTGTCCGGCGTATGCCTGCCACCCCATCGATGTACCACGCGCCCGGGTAGAGGTAGGAGCTATGCAGAAGGGAGTGACCCGGCAGATCTTTCTCCCACATCTCCCATATGGTGGTCGCCCCGCTCTCGCGCATCAAGCCCCAGCTCGGGTAGGTTGTTTGCGACGTCATGGCGTAGATCAGGTCGTCACGCCCCTCCTCTCGCAGCACCTTGAAGAGCATCGCACCACCGGTAATCCCCACGTCGATATGCCCATTCTTGTTCACGAGTATCTCTTCCGCCAACCGGTCCATCACCTTGCCCCGCAGCTCCGGCGGCATCACGTCGCCATAAAGCGCCGCGGCCAAGCTCCGCATCGATCGGTCGGAGTAGTTATTATCCTCCTCGTGCCAGTAGCGGGCATGGATTGCCTGGGAGGAGCGGTTTGCCTGCTCTTCCCACTTCTCGGCCAGCGCGGTTTCACCCAGTACGTGGGCAATCTTCGCCGCCGTCCTTAGGTTATAAACCCGGTAACAGTTGTTAAAGAAGATCGTCTCGTCGGAGTAGTTATTCATCCCCTGGGCGGTTGCTCCCGGCCAAAGCCAGTCGCCCAAGAAGTCCCACACCCCACCGTACCGTTTCAGCAGGTCATCCTCCACGTGGCTATCCAGGAACTCCAGCCACCCCGTTATCATTGGCAGGTTCTCACGGAGAACCCGGGTATCGCCGTAATACTCATACAGGAACCAGGGGAGCGTCACCACGATCCCACCCCAAGGGGGTCCGCCACCCCCATGATAGGTCGGCGCGGTTTGGGGAAGCACGCCGCCACCCATGTAGCGCCCGCTTCCTTCCTGCTTTCGGGCCCATCCCGGGTCGTTCATGTTCCCCACCATCGGCTCCGTTCCCTGCACATCCCTCCAGTCCTCCAACCACTTGGTATAGAAGGCACCCAGCTTGTAGTTCAACAATCCCGTCTCGGAGGTCGCGTGCGCGTCACCACCGTAGCCAAAGCGCTCCCGTTGGGGGCAGTCCACGATAAACCCGCCGAGTGCCAGGTTCTCGAACGTCCACTTCACGGTGTTGTAGATCCAACTCTGCAGCGGATCTGAGCACTCGAAGCGGGAGGCGTCCGCGAAATCGGTCCGCACCAGCCACCCCTTGATGGCACTCTTCTCGGGCACTACCGTCGCCCCTTTCACGGTGATCCATCTCCCCGAGCTGTAGTTGAACCGGTTTTCGAAGACCCCCTCGCCGGTCGGTCCCACCACGTATTCATTCCACAAACCGAACGTCATCTCATCCTGTTCCCTCTCCGAGAAGAGGAAGCGGACGGTATCGCCGGGGTTCGCCTTGACCGGGATACGTGTCCACCCCGCGAAGTTCACCCCCATATCCACCCGGTAGCTTCCATCGGGCCGCGTCTCAATGGCGACGGGTGTAATCTCGTCGAGCAGCACGTTGGTTTCCACCCTTTGTCCCGACACGGTCAGGTTAGGGTTGTAGGTCGATGCATCCTTCCAGTCACTGTCATCAAAGGTAGCCAAGTTCCAGCCCTCCACCTCCAGGTTGGCATCCCATATCTCACCCCCGTAGCCGCCTACGCCGAAGCCCCAGTTACCCATCAGCCGGTTGGGACTCGGGTGCGTCTTCCACGATCCGTCGGTCACCACTTGCGTAAGCAATTCACCACCCTTATCGTATATATTCGCTTGCGCGGCTACCAGCGGCGTCCGCGGCTTATCGGGTGTCGCGTAAGGGGCGAAGATAGACCACGAGGTTCCCAGCCAGAGAGCGATCACGTTTTTTCCCCGTGTCAGGGCGGGAGCGATATCGTAAGCGATGTAGCGTGCCCGTTGCGTATGGTCCGTCACCGCCGGTGCCAGCACGTGGTCACCTATTCTTTTCCCGTTCACGTACACCTCGTGGTAGCCCACCGAGGCGACGAACAGGGTGGCCCTACCCGGTTTCTTATCCAGGTCGAAGGTCTTTCTAAACCACGGGTCCTGCATTTTATTGGGACCTTCCGCCGGGTTATACGCTTCATCCGTCCCAATCCATGTAGCGATCCACTCATCACCCGAAAAGAGGCCGGTGCTCCACTTCGCCACCTCGCTAAAGCGGGAGACGTTGCCCACCTCGTCCTTCACGGCCACCATCCAGTAGTAATCCCTGTCGGATTGCAGCGGCTCCCCACCGTACTCGATCAGCCGCATCTGGTCGGACTCGACCCAACCGGAATCCCACACGTCGCCTACCTCGCCGCTCAACTCCTTCAGAGAAAGGCTCACCAGCACCCGGTAAGCGGTCTGCCGCTGGCCGAACGCCTTGGGATTGGTCGCCGTCAACGTCCAACTGAACCGGGGAGTAGCCACATCAAGCCCCATCGGGTTCACCAGGTACTCGCAGGTCAGATTTTCAGGCAACACCGATGCCCGCTCCATCGTGCAGCTTGAGAAGCTCACCTGAAACGCCGCAAGGAGGGCTATCACGAAAAATGCGGCCTTAGAAAGGCCGCACTGGAAAAGGGTCATTCTTCTACTTGACATAGCCCACCGATTGCGTTAACAGTACTTCCTGGTTAGAGGGCAACCCTAACAGTTGGCTCAGCACCTCCTTGTCGAACGATCCCCGGGCCACCGTACCCAATCCTTCCGACGCGCAGTAGAGGTAGACATTCTGCGACACGTAGCCGCAATCGATTAACGCGTAGCGTTGACTCGATGCCTTCTCCGAATCGGAGACGAAGAGCAGGTTCAGCGCCGCATCGGGCACGAACTCCTGCATTCCCGTTTGGGCACGATAATCCCCCTTCTTCACCTCCTTCAAGAGGTGGTTCTTCGCGTCGTAAAAGTAGATGCCCTCCTTCGTCACCGCGTACAACTCCAGCTCTTGCCGGTTGTTCGCCGTGGGAACCGTCCTTTTATCGTCACGGTTAAACCCGTTAGCCGCCCACAGCAGGTTCGACAGCTGCTGAACAGTCAGCGGCTTATCCTGGAAAGAGCGGTTGGATTGGCGCTCGTTAAGTGCTTGCATCAAAGGTTTCCCCCCGGCTCGATCGGGGGCAGGCAGTTGGATATCCTGCCCGGACACCCACGATGCCATCAAAGAAATTGAAAGTAACATAATAAATCGATTCATAATAATTAGTTTATACCGTTATAACTACGAATGTAAGCAAAAAAAAGCATTTTATCAACTTAATCCCTATCTCTTTAATCAGCGGTTACCCCTTTATACACCGCCTTCCGCAAGGTTCCCTGCTCATCATCACCGTTGTAATCCCAGTACATGGCACCCCGCATCCCCTTTTCGCGTAAAAACGCGCATTTATACGCGATCGACCGAGGGGTTTCATACGTGCATACAAACGTATCGTCCTTATCGGTCAAGTAAGGTGCTTTGGCCACATCGTCCCAATGGGGCGTGAAGTCGGTTAGTTTAATAATATCCTTATAGTCTATGAAGTTGGGTACCCCATGGCTCCCCCTGCCATAAAAAGGGATACCCAGGACAAGCTTATTTGCCGGAATACCCGCGTTCACGTGTAGATCTACCGACTCTTCCACCGAATGGTGTTGGGTGAATGATGAGCGATAAAGACCCGCGTGATGAAACGGGGGGCGAGCCATATCGTACGTCATGATATTCACGAAATCCACGTAAGGCTCAACCGCCTTGAAATCAACGTAACAGGCATTGGCGGCAGATGCGAAAGTCAACAGTTTCCCTGGGCCGATTACCTTGCGAATATCCTGCATCAGCAGCGTGAAATTTCGTGTGTCATCGGGTGAAGATGAGATATTGGCCGAGGAACTGGTCGGGTATTCCCAGTCCATATCGATGCCATCCAAACCAAACTGTTCCACTACCCGGCCACAGTCCGCGGCAAAGGCTTCGCGGTTGGCTTCATCGGCCGCCATTTCACTAAAACGACCGCTGCCCCATCCACCTATTGAGAGCAGGACCTTTAAGAATGGGCTCTCCCTTTTCAATGCAACAATCGACTTAAGTCGCTCTTCATTATCAATGCGAACACCGTTAAACCCATCGTTTACATGTCCAAACGCGTAGTTAACATGCGTAACATACGCCGGATCGGGCATGATTTGACTCCAGGAGGTAACGTACGCCAGCACCACCCTATTGGCATCCACCTCCGTTTTTTCACTCCCTCGGGGGGAACACCCCAAAAGGGTGGTCAAAACGACGAAAAGCGACAACCAGATTTTCATACGATTATTTCATTTTTTAAACCCTGTCTTACCGGCCTCACAGGCCTCCGGAACGATTTTTACCCGTTTGCTTTAATAAAAATAGGCATATTTTTCAAGCTTGCAGCACTTTTACCGTAAAAGTTTCATTTTTTATATTTTATCCCGTATTTACAAACATTTTCTATAATATTGCACCCGCTATTTGCCCTGCCCACGCGCGAGCGAGAAGAAAACGACAGCGATATAAAGGATATTTTTATTATCTTTGTACGCCATCATGGTACGCCCGCTCATGAATAGGTGTGCGGGGCATTTCATAGAACAAGCCCTTGATTAGGAAAACCCAAATAGAGAACGATTAATCTTGGGCAGATTAAGTTAAAGGGGTTTGGATAGAGCGATAATTACAACAACACTATGTTTGAAAATTTAAGCGAAAGGTTAGAAAGGTCCTTCAAGATATTAAAAGGGCAAGGTAAGATTACCGAGATCAACGTGGCTGAAACGTTGAAAGAGGTGCGACGCGCCTTGCTGGATGCTGACGTTAACTACAAGACGGCCAAGGAGTTCACGGAGACCGTGAAGGCGAAGGCGTTGGGTCAGGACGTGCTTAACGCTGTGAGGCCGGAGCAGATGATGGTGAAGATTGTCCACGATGAGCTGGCCGTCCTGATGGGAGGGACTGCCGCGGAGATCAATATCAAGGGCAATCCCGCCGTAATCCTGATGTCGGGTCTCCAGGGGTCCGGTAAGACCACCTTCTCCGGCAAGCTGGCCAACATGCTCAAGAGCAAGCGGGGGAAGAACCCGTTGCTGGTCGCCGCCGACGTCTACCGCCCGGCGGCCATCGAGCAGTTGAAAGTGCTGGGTGAGCAGATTGGCGTACCCGTTTACGCGGAGGAGGAGAACAAAAACCCGGTCAAAATTGCCCGGAACGCTGTTCAGCATGCCCGAACCTACGGCAGGGACCTGGTCATTATTGACACCGCCGGTCGCCTCGCGATCGACGAGGAGATGATGAACGAGATCGAGTCGATCAAGAAGGCGGTCAACCCGCAAGAGACGCTCTTCGTGGT
>DUPB01000042.1 GCA_012838585.1 Bacteroidales bacterium | reverse complement strand
TACCCGAACTTGTAGTTCGAGAAGGAGACCCCCGCTCCCCCCTCGGTAAAAATCATATCATCGGAATAGTTGGTCAGGGTGAACCGAACGTGTCCAATCTCGAGATTAAACGAAAGCAACTGGTAGTAGGCGTTTGCCAACCACTGCTCCGTGTAGTCACGGCTGTTGAAGATGCGATCCAACTCCTGCCTGTCGCTAAAGTAGCGATCCACGTTCAGGTAATCTGTACATGACTGGAACGAGGTTCCCAGGCACACCATCGCGCTTATTAAAAGAATGTATATTTTTTTCATACGATTATTTTATTCTTTTTCTTTTAGGTGTATGGAACCTTTGATATTTAAAACAATCATTTTCAAGTGTATTTAATGATTATTTTTATCATGTCGGTTTCATACTATCAATACTTTTTTCTCCCAAAGGAATGTTCTTGAACCTTTAAATATTAATGGTCAATCCAAACGTTACCGTCTTCCCTAAGGGATAGGTCATCCCGGTGGAGCTACCCATCTCGGGATCCCACAATTTGAACTTAGAGAATGTCAACAGGTTCTGCCCGATGAAGTGAAAACGCACGTTGCTCATGAACAGCCGGGTGGCGATAACCTTTGGCAAAGTGTAGCCCACCTCCAACGTTTTCAGCCTCGTGTAGGAACCATCGCGTAGCCAGTAGGTAGAGGCCCGGTAGTTGTTCGCGTTGCCCCCGTAGCTCAGCCGCGGGTACTCGGCGTTCGGATCCTCGTTTACTCCCAAGATCCAGCGATTGGAGTTGGCCATCGATTCCAATATATTTCCCCACTCGCCATTCACAAACGGGTAGACGGTGAAGCCGTTGATAAAGAAGTGCGACTTGCCCGCTCCCTGGAAGTGCAGGTTAAAGTCAAACCCCTTCCAGCTGGCCGACAGCCCGAGCCCGTATATCAGGTTGGGCCGCGTGGTGGCACCCACCGGTACAATATCATCGTAATTGACGATACCATCACCATTCACGTCCTTGTACTTGATGTCACCCGGCATGATATCCCTTTGGTCCGCGAAATCTTGGCGGGGGCTGTTCCGGATATCCTCGTAATCTTTAAAAAGACCCAAGGCGATCAACCCTTTCGCCTGGTTCACCCGGTAACCGGTATTGCGCAGGTAGGGGTAACGGTTAACCATCTCGTCGGCCTCGGTAATCTCGTTTTTGCTGTAGGTGAAGTTACCCCTCAGTTGCAAAGCCACTTCGCCTATCCTTTGGTCGAACTTGAAGTTGCCATCGAACCCTTCCGACTTAACGCTTCCCACGTTGGCCGCCGGGTTACTGCTCTGAATACCCACGATGCTGGGCAGGTAATAGCGGGTCATGTAGATCCCCTCCCTGTTTTCGTTGAAGTAGTCGACGGTAAGCCCGAACTTGTCCCCCAAAAGGTAGAGGTCTATCCCAACGTCGTTCTTCTTGGCAACCTCCCAGGTCACGTTGTTCGAGGATACCCGCGTGTAGGTCAGCCCCGGGTAGGAGAACGGGCTGTTCAAGTCACCCCAGTTGTAGCTGCCCTCTTGGCTTCCAGCGCCGGTGCTCACGGAGTAGTTCCCAAAGGTGGCCAGGTAAGGGAATCGGGTAGGCGAGTTGTCCGTTCCCACCTCCCCGTACGAGTAGCGCAGCTTGAGCATGCTAATCCAATCGACGTTATCCTTGATAAAGTTCTCATCGGCGATGTTCCACGCGGCGGAATAGGAGGGGAAAAAGCCAAACTGGTGTCCGGTAGCGAAGTTCTCCGACCCGTTATACCCGAAGTTGAAATTCAGGAAGTAGCGCCCCTTGAAGCCGTACGACGCGTTACCTGCCAACCCTTGATGCCGCCTGGCGATACCCTGCATGATATCACCACCAATACTTGAGGTGTTGACGTAATTGTCTTGCGTGTACTTCAGCACGCCGGCCACGTTATGGTCACCAAACGTTCTGCCGTATACCAGATCCATCTCGAAGAACTCCTTCCGGTCACCCGACGCGCTAGAGTTCTGGGAGAGCAATCGTTCCGGAACCAACCGGTTAAACACGATTTGCCCTTCGGAGTTGCGCTGACGCTCTGCCCGCCACATCTCGGGGTTCTTACGGCGCTGGATATGGTTGTAGTTATAGGTGTCATACCCGAATCGGCCGATGAATTTCAAACCCTCGGTAATGAAGTCAAGTTTCTGTTCCAGCGTGATGTTCGAATTGATGGTATTCTGCCAAACTTCGATATAACCGGTTTGCGTGGCAGCCGTCCAAGGGTTGTAACTCCTTTCCCACGATGCATTGGGATCCTCCCCCTGCATGATAGGCACGTACCCGTTGGAGTACATGACCGGCATCGTGATGGGGTTATAACCGAATATGGAGTACCATATATCATCGGTGTTAACGGCTCCCGAGCGGTTGGTTTTCTCCAGCGCACCACCGATACCCACTTGAATCAGCGTGGTCGCGGTGATGTTCATGTCGATGTTCATCCGATAGTTATAGCGTTGGTAGTTCGCGTTGGTATCGTACTCTTTCATGTTCTTGTCCACGTGGTACATACCTCCTTCATCCAGGAAACTACCCGACAGATAGTACCGTGCCTTGGATCCGCCGCCCCTCACGCTCATCGATGCGCGGTAGGTGGGGGCTCCATCTTTCAACAGCAGGTCCATCCAGTCCACGTTCGGGTAGATATCGGGGTCAAGCTGCTCATCGATCATCATCAGCTCCTGATCGGAGTAGATCGCCTTCCTGTTGCGGGTGGTACGGGCCTCGTTAGCCATGGAAGCGTAGGTCATCCCGTCCACGAATTTAGGGGTTCTGGTACGGGTGGTCCAGGTGTACTCCGATTTAGCGTTCACCTCCACTTTTCCTTCGCCCCCTCTTTTGGTGTTGATCAAGATTACCCCGTTTGCACCCCTCGACCCGTAAATCGCGGTCGCGGAGGCGTCCTTAAGCACGGAGAACGACTCGATATCCTCGATATTCAGCTCGTCCATGCTCCGTTCAAACCCGTCCACCAGTACCATCGCGCTCGAGCTCCCCCCGAAGGTGGAGATCCCGCGAATCCAGAACTCTGAAGTGTTGGACCCCGGCTGACCGGAGCGCTGCATGGCCATAACCCCGGCGACGTTTCCCGCCAACGCGTTGGTGATGCTCGATACCGGTGTCTTTAATGTCTGCACGTCCACGGTGGTAATGGCTCCCGTGACCGTCACCTTTTTCTGGGGTCCCATCCCGGTGACCGTTATCTCATCAAGCACCGTGGAGGTAGATTCCACCATGACGATCTCAAGCTCCATGTCCTCATCCTTAACCAACTGCTCTTGCGTATCATAGCCAATATAGGAGAATACCAAGTACTGGTAAACGGGTACCTGCAACTTGAATTTCCCATCGATGTCCGAGGCGACCCCCAGACCCGGTCTATCCTTTATGGTGACGGTAGCGCCAATCAACGGAACGCCCTCTTCGTCCATGATAACCCCGGTAACGGTGACCGTTGCCGTTTGAGCGTGAACGCCCATCGCGTAAATGATCAAACAAAAAATGGATAAAATATATTTTTTCATTGCTTTATCTCTTTTAGTCCCCTGTTTATTCTACGGAAATGGTACGTATTCGCTTATTATTACGGTCGGCCACGTAGAAGATTTCCTCCTCCTCGTCGTAGCAAATGCCGGTAGGCTCACGGAAACGGGCGGTTTCACGCGCTTCCCCATCAATCCAGCCCCATACTTGTCCATCGATGCCCACGCTACCTCGTCCGGCGAACGTGCTCACCTCCCCATCGGGGGTCACTTTGCGGATGGCGTTATTGTTGTGATCACACAGGTAAAAGTCGTACACGTCCTCCTTACCCTGCGCTACGTACTCCGGGTTTTTCACGAATACCCCCTGGCGTGGGCGATTAAAACGGGCCGCGCTACCAGGTGCATCCGCGTAACCGCTACCACCTCCCAATGCCCCCACGTGAAGCACGGATGAGATCAACTCTTTATTCACTTTATCATAGGCACACCGGTATACCCCATTGAACCCTGTCATGTAAACGTAGAGGTCATCAGGGTGGCGAACCATAAAGACGTGGTCATTGCTGTTCGACTTCACGCTAAAGAGGGATCTCCCATCCCACATGCCTGCACCTTCGTTCCACACCTCCTTGGCTTTAAACACCTGAGAAGTCTGCCACGTGTTGTAAAAGATGGTGCCATCTTTCATCGATACGGCCGAGTAGGAACATTGGCCGTACAGGTAGGGATAGACCTTCCTAAAGTCCTCCCCACGGGTCGCGTAAAAGAGGTTGGGCATCTGGTGCCTGTCGTTCCAGTTCCCGCGCCCGTTATCGTCCACGAAGAAGAGCGTATCTCGCGTAGGGGTGTCAAACAGCATCGATTTCACCTGGTGCACTCCCGCCTGCCCTTTCATAAACACGGTAGAGACCTGTTCCGTTGTCAAGTTAATCTTGCGGAGAGCAGCCAGGTTCTCTTCATCTATACAGTAGATAATTTTATCGCCGGTTTCCGGGTCGATATCGAACTCCAGCCACCAGGGGCTTTGGAATTCCGCTTCAGCGAAAGAGCCATCGATAATGCTCGAGGTGTTGGTCTGCGGGTCTACCTTCCCCACCAACGTGTTCACCTGCAACGCGGATTGAAGGTGGAACACCTCGTCGAACTGATGCTCTTTCACGAGCTTGTCGTCCTTGTCCATAAGCCGGACAACAACGTCTCCCCGGTTTGAACGCCTCGGAACCATCACGCAGATTTTACTGCCCGAAGAACCTATCACGGGAGCCTCGATTCCCCCTATAAGTACCTCGATCTTGGTGAGATCGGTCCCGAAGTTGCTCCCTTCAATAAAGAGCAGGGTACGAACCGGTCCCTCTTTGGGCGTGAAATCGGAAAACGTCACCGGTTTTGAAGAATCGGTAGGATGCACGGGCTTGGGCCCCAGGTAACCTCCTTCCTCCACGCAACCAGCAACCAAGAAGCTCACCACGATACATATCGCGATCAGCCTCATTGAGGATTTCTGCTTGTTTTTTAACATTTCTGATTTACATTAGGTTAGTAAAAATAATTGGCCTGTTATCACGTTTTTTACCGTTTTCCCAGGGTTAATGGCACCCCTCTTATTGAAAACGTCGCCGCGATGATAGCCATTTTTTAATTATTT
>DUPB01000041.1 GCA_012838585.1 Bacteroidales bacterium | reverse complement strand
GGGGCATGCCGGTAACTTTGCTACGTCATGGGGGTACACCCATCGCTGCAAGCCCGGCACTGAATGGGGCATGCCGGCAACCCCCTTGAAATCCCCGGGAGAACACAAAATTAGTGCAGTGATTTTAGATAACCAAGCCATTCAGGGCAAATAAACCTCACTTTTTTTTACTACCTTTGTCCCCTAATATGGGTAACCATTAAAAAACCTCCTGTTATTAGACGCAGATGATAGGACTTTTCAATGAAAGTTTTCCTCCGCTCATGGATGGTGTGGCCTTGACTACCTACAATTACGCCTATTGGCTCCACCAGAATGGTCATCCCGTGAGCGTGGTCACCCCCTTTGCCGACGGGGAGCGATTCGCTGAACCATTTCAGGTGTTCCGTTACCCGTCGTTCCCCCTTCCCAAAAGGAAACCGTACCGGTGGGGACTTCCGTACCTCAGCACGCCCACCGTATTCCAGATACACCGAATCCCTTTTAAGATTGTTCATGGCCACAGCCCGTTTTCAGCGGGGCGACTGGGGATGAGCATCGCCAAGAAGCGGGAGATTCCCTTTATCATGTCGTTTCACTCCAAGTTCAGGGAAGACTTTACCCGTTCAGTCAAAAGCCCAACGCTTGTTGACTGGATGATTCGCCACATCATGGAGGTCTTTGAAGCCGCGGATGAGGTCTGGATTTCGCAGGAGGCGGTGGAGGAGGTCTTACGCGATTACGGCTACACAGGCAAAACAGAAATCGTGGAGTTGGGAAACGATTTCGCCTCCATGTCCAATAGAGAGATATCGCGGGCCAAGAAAAGGAACGAGTTGGAACTCACTCCAGAAACCCCACTATTCCTCTTCGTGGGTCAGCAGATCCTGGAAAAAAACATCCCCTTCCTCCTGGATAGCCTCACGCTTCTGGACTTTCCTTTCAAGATGATCCTGGTGGGTGAGGGGTACGGTTTGGAGAGTTTTCGCGAGCAGGTAGTGACTAACGACCAGCAGGAAATGATTTCCTTCACCGGCTCCATCACCAATAGAGAGGAGCTGGCAAGCCTCTATGCCGCCGCGGACCTCTTTCTGTTTCCATCGTTGTACGACACGGCGGGACTGGTCATCCGTGAGGCCGCGGCCCTAGGGACCCCCTCCCTGCTCATCGAGGGAAGTACCGCCGCGACAGCCATACAGGACAACGTCAACGGCTTCGTGGCACCCCATGACACCACCGCTTACGCGTCGCGCATCACAGAGATCATCAAAGACAAAGCGCTCTTACAGAGGGTAGCGTTAGGTGCCGAGCAGACATTGACTCGGTCATGGGAAGATATAACCCGGGAGGTCTTTGACAGGTACCAGCACCTTATAGCACGAAAAAGATGAATCAAAGCGAGACCACGGCAAAGAGCTCCATTATTGGCAAACCGAAAACCGATGCGATCAAGACAAAGAACCGCAAATTCGGTTTTTCCCTTTGGCAGATACTGCTTCCGGTAGGTATCAGTTTTTTGGTGGTGGCCCTTTTGATGAGAGAAAACATCACGGTGGACTCGTTCGAGGGATTCGTCCTCACCCAACGCTCGATGACGGGTATCGGGCTGGCTATCATCGCCTGGGCGGTGCAGAACCTGGCCATGGGGCATCGCTATTACACGCTGGCATATCCTTACATGAGCAAGCGGGGGGCACTGCGGGTAACCTTCCTGGTCGACTTCGCCTCCGCGGTGACACCGTCGGCCGTGGGGGGATCATCCGTGGCTTTTCTCTTCATGGGTCGTGAAGGTGTTAGCGTTGGCAGGGCGACCGCCATCACGATCGGCGGGCTTTTCCTGGACGAACTGCTCATGTCCATCATCGGTGTCTTCTTGTTGTTTTTCGTGCACAAGGGACTGGGAATCGAGGATATCCCTGCCCTGTCGGTCGGGATTCACATCACCCTGGTCATGCTGACGGTCATATTGTCCCTCTGGACCTTAGCGCTCTACATCTCCCTCTTTCACAAGCCGGCCTGGGTGGGCAACATCTTTTTGTGGATTACCTCCTGGAAGCCGCTCCGCCGCTGGCGAAGGGGTGCCGAGAGGCTAAAAAGCGACCTGCTGATGGCATCCCAAGAGATGCGCGACATGAATGGGTGGTACTGGGTAAAACTATTCGGCGCCACGGTCATCTCCTGGGGAGCCCGTTTCACCATCGCGTGCCTACTGGTGTACGGGTTCAGCACGATGGATATGGATTGGATGGTGGCCTACATCAGGCAAATGGCCATCTGGCTGCTCGCGATCATCATCCCCACTCCCGGGGGAAGCGGGTTTTCGGAGTACATGTTCAAGGTGGCTTACGTGGATTACCTGCCCAACCCCGCCATAGCGTTGATGGTCGCCCTGGTGTGGCGTGCCATCACCTCCTTCAGCTACCTGGTTATCGGACCGGTTATCCTCACCTTTCAACTTCGCCGCAAGAGGCCGGCAAGCTATTCATAAATGGAGGGTGTTCAGGCAATAGGTTTTCCCGAGCGAGTTTTTCGGTGTGAATTTTCCAAGAAGTGAGTGTCGCGGTAAGACGATACATTTCATACTTGAATCTGCGGAGCAGCTTTTTTTAAAAAACCTCCCCCCGAAAAGTGCCGCGTTTAAAAATTTATCACTATCTTTGCCACCCGAAATAGAAGGGAGGTTATTGCAACTAGGATATAAAAGCAAGGCAAACATAGACAGGCAAAGGATCGCGGGCATGTTGGCCGTCATCAGACATCAAGAATTTGGTGATGCAGACCAACAAGATGTCGCACGATTACCGGTATCGGAGGGCGATTGCCGGAATAGGTGAAAATGAAGCGAATGCAATAAGCTCGAAAAAGTTTAACGGGGACCAAGGCGGTTAGGTTAAACGAAAACGGGACAAACAATGAGAACAAGACCGTTACACGAAAAAACGGTGGATCAAAAACAAGAGAATTAAACAAGAAAAAAAGATAACAAGTAATGATTATTGTACAATTAAAAGAAGGCGAAAACATTGAAAGGGCCTTGAAAAAATTTAAACGTAAATACGAGAGGACTGGCGTGGTAAAAGAGCTTCGCCGTCGTCAAGCCTACGTTAAACCCTCCGTCGCGAAACGCAAACAGAAGCAACGTGCCGTGTACGTGCAGCAGTTGAGGGACGAGGAGGAATAATTTTACCACGCGATTTATTTTTCTTACCTTCGTATCCACGAGGCATCACTTAGAGCGAAAACTCGGGTGAGCAACGGGCGCTAGAGAGCAGCAGATTATAAAGGACAACGGACTTGAGTTAACAACGGGTCTAAAGGGCGACGAACTTGAGTTAACAACGGGCCTAAAAGGACAGCGAACTTGAGTTAACAACGGGCCTGAATGGGCAATGAACTTTAGTGAGCATAAAGTCTTGGTGGGTAACGAGCATGTGGATAGAAAAATTCATACAGTATCTCCGTTACGAGAGGAATTACTCCCCTCGGACGGAGATTTCTTATTTTAGAGACCTCACGCAATTTAAGGAGTTCGTCACCGGGGAGCAGGTCGAAGAACAGGGGGGAACCAAAAAAGGGAAAGGGCGACAAGGAGAGGGTCAGCCAAAGGGGGAGCGACAAGGAGAGGGTCAACCCAAGAGGGGGCGACAAGGAGAGGGCCAACCCAAGAGGGGGCGACAAGGAGAGGGTCAGCCCAAGAGGGGGCGACAAGGAGAGGGTCAACCAAAAGGGGACCAACAAGAAAGATTTTACCCGGGAGAGGTCGACCAGCGGCTCATCCGGCACTGGCTGGCAACGCTCATGGAGGAGGGGCTAACGGCACGAACGGTAAACCGGAAGCTGAGCGCGGTGAAGTCGTTCTACCGCTACCTGCAGAAGCAGGGTGTCGTGGAACACAACGTGGCCGAAAGTATCCCGGGTCCGAAAGCCTCGAAAAGGCTCCCCTCGTTCGTCAACCCCAAGGAGATGTCGGCCCTCTTGGACGACGAATCCCTCTACACGGACGATTTCAGGGGGGTACGCGACCGCTTCCTGATCGAGCTCCTCTACGTGACCGGGATGCGCCGGGCCGAGCTCATCGCCCTTAAGGATAATGACATCGACCTGCACGCGTCCACGCTAAAAGTAACCGGGAAAGGAAACAAGCAGCGCATTATCCCCTTCTCGAACGACACCAAGGAAAAATTACAACATTATAGAACGGTAAGAGACGAAAATATCAAGAACAAAACGGACTTCCTTTTTGTTAAAGAAGATGGAGCTCCTCTCTATCCTAAGCTAGTGTACAACATCGTTCACGCGTACCTGGGGAGCATCCCCACGCAAACCAAAAAGAGCCCGCACGTGTTGCGGCACTCCTTCGCCACCGGGATGCTCAACAACGGGGCTGAGCTCAACGCGGTAAAGGAGTTGCTGGGTCACGCCAGCCTCGCGTCGACGGAGGTCTACACGCACGTGACATTTGAAGAGATGAAAAAGACATATAAACTCGCTCACCCAAGAGCCAAAACAAAGGAGGAATAGCATGGAACTAACGATTCAATCCGTAAGCTTTGACGCGACCGAACAGCTACAAGCATTCGTAGAGAAAAAGATCAGGAAACTGCAGCGTTTTTCAGACGACATCATCCAGGCGGAAGTGATCTTAAAAGTGGTGAAACCCGAAACGCACAACAACAAAGACGCCTCTGTAAAACTACTCCTCAGGAACAGTGAAGCCTTCGCGAACAAGACCGCCGACACCTTCGAAGAAGCCATCGACCTCTGTGCCGTAGCACTCGAAAAACAGATTATTAAAAGCAAGGGGAAAAAGCGGTAAGTTTTCCAAAATAATTAACCAAAAGTTTTGGTATCAACGAAATTATCACTACCTTTGCGACCGTTTCTCTCTTAAAATCTGGGGAAAAACGGTTAATAGCAAGACTATAAGCCTCTTTAGCTCAGTTGGCCAGAGCACGTGATTTGTAATCTCGGGGTCGTTGGTTCGAATCCGACAAGAGGCTCAGGGTTAAATGAAGAGGGGCTCGAAAAGTTAAACGAGGAAGGACCGGGCAGTTACCAAAGTGGACAAATGGGGCTGACTGTAACTCAGCTGGCTACGCCTTCGGTGGTTCGAATCCATCACTGCCCACGAAGATACGCCGATTGACGCACATCCCGCTTGGCATGAACAAGCGCGTATGCTCATCGCATCGGCGCGTTTACAACCGCGGAAGTAGCTCAGTCGATAGAGCATTAGCCTTCCAAGCTGAGGGTCGCGGGTTTGAGTCCCGTCTTCCGCTCATTATTGCCTATGTAGCTCAGTGGTAGAGCACTTCCTTGGTAAGGAAGAGGTCGCGGGTTCAATTCCCGCCATCGGCTCAAGGTAAAGTTCAGCAACGTGTCAAGAGTAAAGGTTCAAGAGGACCTTGCGTCTTGAATTTTGCTGTTTACGAATGAAACATATAACAATACATATTTTATTTACACCCAATTAATTAAGGACATTTTTTTATGGCAAAAGAACATTTTTCCCGGACGAAACCGCACGTGAACATCGGTACGATTGGACACGTTGACCACGGTAAAACCACCTTGACGGCTGCTATCACCTCCGTTTTAGGAAAAAAGGGATTCTCGCAGGCCCGTTCGTTCGACTCGATCGACAACGCCCCCGAGGAAAAGGAAAGAGGTATCACGATCAATACTTCGCACGTTGAGTACGAGACCGAAAACCGTCACTACGCGCACGTTGACTGCCCCGGTCACGCTGACTACGTGAAGAACATGGTTACTGGTGCAGCCCAGATGGACGGCGCCATCATCGTGGTGGCCGCTACAGATGGTCCCATGCCTCAAACTCGCGAACATATACTTCTCGCGCGCCAGGTAAACGTTCCCAGGCTGGTTGTTTTCATGAACAAGGTTGACTTGGTAGACGACGAGGAGATGCTGGAACTGGTGGAAATGGAGATGCGCGACCTGCTCGCCTTCTACGACTTCGATGGCGACAACACGCCGGTTATCCAAGGCTCTGCCCTGGGTGCGCTGAACGGTGAAGCCCAGTGGGAAGAGAAGGTGGTAGAACTGATGGACGCCGTTGACACTTGGATCCCGCTGCCCCCGCGCGACGTGGACAAGCCGTTCCTGATGCCCGTTGAAGACGTGTTCTCCATCACTGGACGCGGAACCGTGGCTACCGGACGTATCGAAACCGGTATCATCAAAACGGGTGAAGAGGTTCAGATCATTGGTCTGGGTGCCAAGGGTAGGAAGTCGGTTGTTACGGGCGTGGAGATGTTCCGCAAGATCCTCGACGAAGGACGTGCCGGTGACAACGTGGGCCTGCTGCTCCGCGGTATCGACAAAGACGAGATCAAGCGCGGTATGGTAATCTCCCACCCCGGTAAGGTACAACCACACTCCAAGTTCAAGGCCGAGGTGTACATCCTGAAGAAAGAAGAAGGTGGACGCCACACCCCGTTCCACAACAAGTATCGCCCGCAGTTCTACATCCGCACGCTTGACGTAACGGGTGAAGTACATCTGCCCGAAGGCGTGGAAATGGTGATGCCCGGTGATAACGTGACCATCACGGTAGACCTGATCTACCCGGTAGCGTGCAACGTGGGGCTCCGTTTCGCGATTCGCGAAGGTGGCCGTACCGTGGGTGCTGGACAGATTACCGAACTGCTCGAGTAATATCCACCCATCAACATAGTTCTTTACCTACCGCCTCCTTGTGCGAAACGGGGAGGCGGGGTAAAGTCTACACGGGTCTAGCTCAGTCGGTAGAGCACTGGTCTCCAAAACCAGGTGTCGGGAGTTCGAGTCTCTCGACCCGTGCGAAACGAACCGAAATTCAATGAAAAAAATACTTGCATCCATCAAGGAATCTTATAACGAGTTAGTTCATAAGGTATCCTGGCCATCCAGAGACGAGCTTTCGGGCAGTACGATCATCGTGATCATCGCTTCCTTGATCATCGCATTGATCGTGTTCGGAATGGACTCGCTCTTTGAGTGGATTTTGAAGTTACTTTACGGTATTTTGTAATTCTGAAAGAAAGCAAGAGACGATGACTGAAGAGAGGAAAAAATGGTACGTGTTACGTTCCGTTAGTGGTAAAGAAAACAAAGTCAAAGAGTATCTTGAGTCAGAAATGAAAAAATCCGATTTGGGTAACTACGTTTCTCAGGTCCTCATCCCCACGGAAAAGACTTACACGGTACGGGGCGGTAAGAAGGTGATGAAAGAACGCGCCTATCTTCCCGGTTACGTCCTTATTGAGGCTGAACTGACGGGTGAGGTGATTCACCAACTTAAAAGCATCAACTACGTCGCCGGCTTCCTGCCAAGCACCGCCAACCCGCAACCCTTGAGGGACGCGGAGGTGAAGCGCATCCTCGGAACGATGGACGAGCTGGAAGAGGCGGGCGAGGAGATGGAAATGAAATTCTACGTGGGTGAAAACGTGAAGGTGATCAGCGGTCCCTTCAGCAGTTTCACGGGCGAGGTTGAAGAGGTGAACGAGGAGAGGAAGAAGCTCAAAGTGATGGTTAAAATTTTCGGGAGGAGGCAACTCCTCGAGTTGGGCTACATGCAAGTAGAGAAAGAATAGTCAGTGATTTGGTTACGCAGATTCTGCACGTTCTTCGAAATGTTTCGCAAACCGTAATTAATTAAAATCAAGCAAATGGCTAAACAAGTTGCCGGACAACTAAAATTACAAATTAAAGGAGGAGCTGCAAATCCATCTCCCCCCGTGGGGCCCGCCCTGGGTTCCAAGGGGCTCAACATCATGGATTTTTGCAAGCAATTCAACGCCAGAACTCAAGACAAAGCCGGTAAGGTGTTGCCCGTGGTAATTACCTATTACGCCGACAAGTCTTTTGATTTTATCGTTAAAACACCACCGGTCGCGATACAACTGCTCGAGATAAGCAAACTGCAAAGCGGGTCGGCAGAACCCAACCGCAGGAAGGTGGCCAAAGTTACCTGGGATCAGGTAAAGGCGATCGCGGAAGATAAGATGACCGACTTGAACTGCTTCACGCTTGAATCGGCAATGCGCATGGTGGCTGGAACGGCTAGAAGCATGGGTATCACGGTAACAGGGACTTTCCCGGAACTTTAAACCATTAAACTTCAATTGAGACAATGAGTAAACTGACGAAAAATAGAAAGTTGGCTTTAAGCAAGATTGAAGCGGGGAAATCCTACTCTTTAAGAGAGGCGTCTGAACTGGTCAAGGAGATCACCAACACCAACTTCGACGCATCCGTAGACATTGATGTGCGCCTTGGCGTAGACCCGCGCAAAGCCAACCAGATGGTGAGGGGGGTAGTCTCTCTCCCGCATGGAACAGGTAAACAGGTAAGAGTTCTAGTGTTGTGTTCCCCGGAGGTCGAGGCCGACGCGACAGCGGCCGGCGCGGACTACGTGGGACTGGATGAATACATTGAGAAGATTAAAGGAGGTTGGACCGATGTGGACGTGATCATCACGCAGCCGCAGATCATGGGTAAGATTGGTGCCCTGGGCCGTATTTTAGGGCCCCGTGGGCTGATGCCAAACCCCAAGAGCGGCACGGTTACCCCCGACGTGGCTACTGCCGTGAAGGAGGTAAAGCAAGGGAAGATCGACTTTAAGGTAGACAAAGCAGGAATTGTTCACGCCTCTATTGGGAAGGTATCCTTCACGCCGGAGCAGATCCGCGACAACGCGCGGGAGTTTATCCAGACGTTGGTCAGGCTGAAGCCCGCTGCCGCGAAGGGAACCTATATCAGAAGCATTTATCTTTCAAGCACGATGAGCCCGGGCATTAAACTGGACACGAAAGCGTTAGAAGATTAAAAAAGTAAAGCTAAAAATCGTATGAAAAAGGAAGATAAAAAACAGATCATAGAGCAGCTGGCAACCAACCTGCAGGAGTACGAGAACTTCTACTTGACCGACATCGCGACGCTGGACGCCGCGGCGACGAGCGAGTTGAGGAGGGAGTGCTCCAAGCAGGAGATCAAGCTGGTAATGGTGAAGAATACCCTGTTAAAGAAAGCGTTGGAGTCGCTCGAAGGGAACTACGAAGAGTTCTACCCGATACTGAAGGGCAACACCGCGATCATGTTCTCCAACGTGGCAAACGCTCCCGCCAAGCTTATTGATAAGTACAAGTCAAAGAAGATACCCGCCCTCAAGGGGGCCTACGTGCAGGAGAGCTTTTTCATTGGCGCCGAAACGTTGGGTACGCTGATAACCATCAAGAGCAAGACGGAGCTTATCGGAGACGTTATCGCGCTCTTGCAGTCGCCGGTTAAGAACGTTATCTCCGCGCTGCAATCGGGTGGCAACATCCTGCACGGGGTACTGGAAACGCTATCAGAAAAAGAGGGATGACCCGTTTAAACAAAACAAAATTAGTAATCAATCAATTTAAATAAAAACAACAATGGCAGACTTAAAAAAATTTGCTGAAGACTTGGTTAACTTGACAGTGAAAGAAGTTAACGAACTGGCTGAGATTTTAAAAACTGAATACGGCATCGAGCCGGCAGCCGCGGCAGTAGCCGTTGCAGCGGGACCCGCTGCTGGAGGTGAAGCCGTCGAGGAAGAAAAAACGTCGTTCGACGTGATCCTCAAGAGCCCCGGGCAAGCTAAACTCGCCGTGGTAAAAGCAGTCAAGGAACTCACGGGCCTCGGCCTGAAAGAGTCCAAGGAGTTGGTTGACAACGCTCCTACTGAATTGAAAAAAGGTGTAACTAAGGATGAAGCAGACGCTTTGAAAGCGCAACTTGAAGAGGCCGGAGCAGAAGTTGAACTTAAATAACATTCACCTAATTCAGGTTAATTTGGTTAGGAATCTTCATCCCTGAAGATTCTTAACCTTTTCTGTCAATATATAGTAGGTTCATAAACTCATTTCCATGTCTTCAAATAACGCCAACCAAAGAATAAATTTCGCGTCGATTAAAAACCCGCTCGACTTCCCCGATTTCTTGGAAATTCAGTTGAAGTCGTTCCAGGATTTCCTTCAGCTCGACGCACCCCCTGAAAGTAGAAAAAATGAGGGACTCTACAAGGTTTTCACGGAAAACTTCCCTATAGCCGACACCCGCAACAACTTCGTGTTGGAATTCCTTGACTACTACGTGGATCCCCCCCGCTACACCATCGAGGAGTGCTTAGATAGGGGGCTTACCTACAGCGTTCCGCTCAAGGCTAAGCTCTACCTCTACTGCACCGACCCCGATCACGAAGACTTCGCCCCGGTCATACAGGACGTCTACCTGGGTACCATCCCCTACATGACCGAGAAGGGCACGTTCGTCATCAACGGTGCCGAACGGGTTATCGTCTCGCAGCTACACCGCTCACCGGGCGTCTTCTTTGGTCAAAGCCTTCACGCGAACGGCACCGTGCTCTACTCGGCACGCGTGATCCCGTTCAAGGGCTCGTGGATTGAGTTCGCTACCGACATCAACAGCGTGATGTACGCCTACATCGACCGGAAGAAGAAGCTTCCCGTCACCACCCTTCTACGCGCCATCGGGTTCGAGAGCGACAAGGATATCCTGGAGATCTTCGACCTGGCGGAAGAGGTGAAAGCCAACAAGACAAACCTCAAAAAGGTCATCGGCCGCAAGCTGGCCGCCCGCGTCCTGAAGTCGTGGATGGAAGACTTCGTGGACGAGGATACTGGCGAGGTGACCTCGATCGAGCGAAACGAGATCATCCTCGAGCGGGAAACCGTCCTCGAGCAGGAACATATCGACGAGATCCTCGAGTCAAAGGTGCCCTACATCCTGCTTCACAAGGAGAGTGCCAACACCACCGACTACTCTATCATCTACAACACCCTGCAAAAAGACCCAAGCAACACCGAGATCGACGCGGTGCGACACATCTACCGCCTGCTGCGAAGCGCCGAGCCCGCTGACGACGCCAGCGCACGCGAGGTGATCAACAACCTCTTCTTCTCGGAGAAGCGGTACGACCTCGGCGAAGTGGGCCGCTACCGTATCAACAAGAAGTTGGAGCTCGATATCGATATGGAGACCCGGGTCCTCACCAAGGAAGATATCATCGAGATCATCAAGTACCTCATCGAACTGGTCAACTCCAAGGCCATAGTGGATGATATAGACCACCTGAGCAACCGCCGCGTGCGCACGGTGGGCGAGCAGCTCTACACCCAGTTTGGGATAGGCCTCAGCCGCATGGCGCGCATCATCCGGGAGCGGATGAACGTGCGGGACAACGAGGTGTTCACCCCCATCGACCTCATCAACGCGAAGACCATCTCGTCGGTGATCAACACCTTCTTCGGGACCAACGCGCTGTCGCAGTTCATGGACCAGACCAACCCGCTGGCCGAGCTTACCCACAAGCGGCGTCTCTCGGCGTTAGGACCGGGCGGGCTCTCCCGCGAGCGGGCAGGGTTCGAGGTGCGCGACGTGCACTACACCCACTACGGGCGCCTCTGCCCCATCGAGACCCCTGAAGGCCCTAACATCGGCCTTATCTCGTCACTCTGCGTCTACGCGAAGATCAACGACCTCGGCTTTATCGAGACGCCCTACCGGAAGGTGGCGGATAGCGTGGTCAACGTCAACAACGACGAGATAATCTACCTGGCCGCCGAAGAGGAGGAGGACCAGATGATCGCCCAGGGAAACGCCCCGCTGGACAAGAAAGGAAACTTTTTGAACCCGAGGGTCAAGGCGAGGAAAGATGTCGACTACCCGGTGGTAGCACCCGAGGAGATTGACCTGATGGACGTGTCACCGATGCAGATCGCGTCCATCGCCGCGTCGCTGATCCCCTTCCTGGAGCACGACGACGCCAACCGCGCGCTCATGGGTTCCAACATGATGCGCCAGGCGGTACCCCTCGTGCGCCCGGAAGCCCCCATCGTGGGTACCGGTATCGAGGAGCGGGTCATCCGCGACTCGCGCACCCAGATCGTCGCCGAGGGGTATGGCGAGGTGACCTACGTCGACTCCGCCACCATCCAGATCAGGTATGACCGTACCGAGGAGGAGGCATTCACCAGCTTCGAGGACGCGGTGAAAACCTACGAGCTGCCCAAGTTCCGGAAGACCAACCAGAACACCACCATCGACCTGCACCCGCTCTGCAAGGTGGGACAAAAGGTGAAGCCGGGCGAGATACTCACGGAGGGATACGCCACCAAGGACGGGGAACTGGCGCTGGGCAAGAACCTGCGCGTGGCGTTCATGCCGTGGAAAGGATACAACTTTGAAGATGCGATCGTCCTCAACGAGCGGCTGGTGAGCGAAGATGTGTTCACCTCCATCCACGTGGAGGAGTTCGCGCTGGAAGTACGTGAAACAAAGAGGGGCATGGAGGAACTCACCTCCGATATCCCCAACGTGAGTGAAGAGGCCACCAAGGACCTCGATGAACGGGGTATTATCCGCGTGGGAGCCCGCGTGAAGCCGGGAGATATCCTAATCGGGAAGATCACCCCGAAAGGGGAATCCGACCCCTCTCCCGAGGAGAAGCTGCTGCGCGCCATCTTCGGCGACAAGGCCGGCGACGTGAAAGACGCCTCGCTCAAGGCATCGCCCTCTCTCAACGGGGTGGTGGTACACAACAACCTCTTCTCCAAGGCATCCAGGAAGGGAAAGACCAAGCCCTCCAACAAGGCCCTCATCCCCAAGATGGAGGAGGAGTACGAGGAGAAGATGGAAGCACTCCGCAAGGTGCTTATCGACAAGCTGCTGGAGATCACCGAAGGCAAGTCGTCCGCGGGCGTAAAGGATTACACCGATATGGATGTCGTGGCCCGCGGCGCGAAGTTCACTGCCAAGGTCCTCGCCGGTATAGACTACCAGTCGGTACAGCTCAACAAGTGGACCAATGACCCGCACAAGAACGAGCTGATCCGCACCACCGTGATCAACTACCTGCGCCGCTACAAGGAGCTGGACGCCGAGGTGAAGCGGAAGCGCTTCGACCTTACCATTGGCGACGAGCTCCCCTCGGGCATCATGCAGATCGCGAAAGTCTACGTGGCCAAAAAGCGCAAGATACAGGTGGGCGACAAAATGGCCGGGCGCCACGGTAACAAGGGTATCGTGGCGAAGATCGTGCGGCAGGAAGATATGCCGTTCCTGGCCGACGGAACACCTGTCGACATCGTGTTGAACCCCCTGGGCGTGCCCTCGCGCATGAACCTGGGGCAGATCTACGAGACGGTACTCGGCTGGGCAGGCAAGGAGCTGGGCGTACAGTTCTCATCGCCCATCTTCGACGGGGCCTCCCTGGACGACCTCAACGAGTGGACCAAGAAGGCGAAGATACCGGCGTACGGTAAAACCTACCTGTACGATGGCGGCACCGGCGAGCGATTCGACCAGCCGGCCACGGTGGGCATCATCTACATGCTTAAACTGGGTCACATGGTAGAAGACAAGATGCACTCCCGCTCCATCGGTCCCTACTCGCTCATCACGCAACAGCCGTTGGGTGGTAAGGCGCAGTTCGGTGGACAGCGCTTTGGCGAGATGGAGGTGTGGGCGCTGGAAGCGTTTGGCGCGGCGCATATCCTGCAAGAGATCCTGACCATCAAGTCAGACGACGTGGTGGGTCGCTCCAAGGCGTACGAGGCTATCGTGAAGGGCGAGGCGATGCCGCAACCCGGTATCCCCGAGTCGCTCAACGTGTTGCTTCACGAGCTCAGGGGCTTGGGTCTCAACGTCACTCTCGATTGATCGCGATACAGCCCGGTAATTCAACCACTCGACCACAGGAGATCATTCCAGATCACTCGAGCCCAGGATTACCCAACCAGTTTTACACAACAACTCTTTACACGATACAAACATGGCATTTAGAAAAGAGACAAGGATAAGGAGTAACTTTTCAAAAATTACTATCGGCTTGGCCTCTCCCGAGCGCATTCTCGAGAACTCGTACGGCGAAGTGCTCAAGCCCGAGACCATTAACTACCGCACCTACAAGCCGGAACGTGACGGCCTCTTCTGTGAGCGCATCTTCGGTCCCGTGAAAGACTACGAGTGCCATTGCGGCAAGTACAAGCGCATCCGCTACAAGGGGATCGTGTGCGACCGTTGCGGCGTGGAAGTGACGGAGAAGAAGGTTCGCCGCGAACGCACGGGGCACATCCACCTGGTGGTACCCGTCGCGCACATCTGGTACTTCCGCTCCCTGCCCAACAAGATCGGCTACCTGCTGGGGATCCCCACCAAGAAGCTTGATTCTATCATCTACTACGAGCGGTACGTGGTAATCCAGCCCGGTGTGCTGGAAGAGAAGGTAGCTGAGAAGGACCTCCTCACGGAAGACGAATACCTGGAGTTGTTGGATTCGCTTCCCAAGGAGAACCAGATGCTTGAGGATAGCGACCCCAACAAATTCATCGCTAAGATGGGGGCGGGCGCCATACTCGACCTGCTCGAGCGGCTCAACCTGGATAAATTGGCCAACCACCTTCGCCACAAGGCAGATACCGAGACATCGCAGCAACGCAAGAACGAAGCGTTGAAACAACTGCAGGTCGTGGAAGCCTTTCGCGGCTCAAGGAACATCAACAAGCCGGAGTGGATGATCATGAAGGTAATCCCCGTGATACCGCCCGAACTGCGGCCCCTGGTACCCCTGGATGGGGGTCGGTTTGCCACGTCGGACCTCAACGACCTCTACCGCCGGGTAATCATCCGTAACAACCGCCTCAAGCGGCTCATCGATATCAAGGCGCCCGACGTGATCCTGCGCAACGAGAAGCGGATGCTGCAGGAAGCGGTCGACTCGCTGTTCGACAACTCCCGTAAATCGAGCGCCATCAAGACCGAATCCAACCGGCCCCTCAAGTCGCTCTCCGACAGCCTTAAGGGAAAGCAAGGGCGCTTCCGCCAGAACCTGCTTGGCAAGCGGGTCGACTACTCCGCCCGCTCGGTAATCGTGGTCGGTCCCGAGCTCAAGATGCACGAGTGCGGGCTCCCCAAAGACATGGCGTCTGAACTGTACAAGCCGTTTATCATCCGCAAGCTCATCGAGCGCGGCATCGTGAAGACGGTGAAGTCGGCCAGGAAGATCGTCGACCGCAAGGAGCCGGTCGTGTACGATATCCTGGAGCACGTGATGAAGGGGCACCCGGTGCTGCTCAACCGTGCCCCTACCCTACACCGGCTGGGGATCCAGGCGTTCCAGCCCAAGCTCATCGAGGGGAAAGCCATCCAGCTGCACCCGCTTGCTTGTACCGCGTTCAACGCGGACTTCGATGGTGACCAGATGGCGGTACACCTGCCGCTGGGCAACGAGGCTATCCTGGAGGCGCAACTGCTCATGCTCTCGTCACACAACATCCTTAACCCCGCCAACGGGGCACCCATTACCGTACCGTCGCAAGACATGGTGCTGGGTCTCTACTACATCACCAAGATACGACCCGGTGCCAAGGGCGAGGGGATGCACTTCTACGGTGAAGAAGAGGCCATTATCGCCTACAACGAAGGCGTTGTAGATGTTCACGCGCTGGTGAAGGTGGTGGTGGACGACATCGATGAGGAGGGCAACCCCATCCGCAAGATGCACGAGACCACCGTGGGTCGCGTGATCACCAACGAGGCGATTCCCAAGGAGGTAGGCTACGTGAACGAGCTGCTCTCCAAGAAATCGCTCCGCGACATCATCGGCAAGGTTATCAAGACCTGCGGTGTGGCCCGCACGGCGCAGTACCTCGACGACATCAAGGACCTCGGCTTCAACATGGCCTTCAAGGGAGGACTCTCGTTTAACCTCGATGACATCATCATCCCGAAAGAGAAAGAGGCCCTCATACAGGAGGGGTACGATGAGGTGGAGCAGATCATGGACAACTACAACATGGGGTTCATCACCTACAACGAGCGCTACAACCAGATCATCGACACCTGGACGCATATCAATTCCAAGCTGTCCAACATCCTGTTGAAGCAGCTGTCGGAGGACGACCAGGGATTCAACCCGGTCTACATGATGCTCGACTCCGGTGCCCGGGGCTCCCGCGAGCAGATTCGCCAGCTCTCCGGTATGCGCGGGCTGATGGCGAAACCGCAAAAGAGCGGTGCCGAGAGCGCCCAGATCATCGAGAACCCCATCTTGGCGAACTTCAAGGAGGGGCTGTCGGTACTGGAATACTTCATCTCCACCCACGGCGCACGTAAGGGGCTGGCCGACACCGCGCTGAAGACGGCCGACGCCGGGTACCTCACCCGCCGGCTGGTAGACGTGTCGCAAGACGTCATCGTCAACGAGGAGGACTGCGGCACGCTCCGCGGACTTACCGCCACGGCCATCAAGAACAACGACGAGATCATCGCGTCGCTCTACGAGCGTATCCTGGGACGGGTGTCGGTGCACGACGTGCAACACCCCAACACGGGAGAGATCCTGGTATACTCCGGCGAGGAGATCACCGAGGAGATCGCGAAAAAGATAGAAGAGTCGCCCATCGAGCGGGTAGAGATTCGCTCGGTGCTCACCTGCGAGGCCCCGCAAGGGGTCTGTTGCAAGTGCTACGGCCGCAACCTCGCCACGGGCAAGATCGTGCACAAGGGAGAGGCCGTGGGCGTCATCGCCGCCCAGTCGATTGGCGAGCCCGGCACCCAGCTCACGCTACGTACGTTCCACGTGGGGGGTATCGCCTCGAACATCGCCAGCGAGAGCCGCATTGTTACCAGGTACGGCGGTATCCTGGAGTTTGATGAACTGCGTTACGTGGAGAGCACGGACGTGGAGGGCATCCCCCACAAGGTGGTAGTCAGCCGCTTGGTAGAGATGCGGGTAGTCGATCCCAACACCAAGATCGTCCTGCTGTCACACAACGTGCCGTACGGCTCCAAGCTCTACTTCGGCCATGGCGACAAGGTGAAGAAAGACGACCTCATCTGCGAGTGGGACCCCTTCAACGCGGTCATCGTCTCGGAGGCCACCGGTAAGATCCGGTTCGAAAACCTCACCGAGAACATCACCTTCAAGGTGGAGTCCGACGAGCAGACCGGGCTGAAAGAGAAGGTAATCATCGAGTCGCGCGACAAGCGGAAGGCACCTTCGGCCCATATCGTTGACGAGGAGGATAACATCCTGCGTAGTTACACGCTCCCGCTGGGCTCGCACATCGTGAAAAACGAGGGCGACACCATCAACGCGGGCGACATCCTGGTGAAGATACCCCGCGCCATTGGTAAGGCAGGCGACATCACCGGTGGTCTGCCCCGCGTCACGGAACTGTTCGAGGCACGCAACCCGTCCAACCCCGCCGTCGTGTCTGAAATCGACGGGGAGGTATCGTTCGGGCGGATCAAGCGAGGCAACCAGGAGATCTCGGTCACCTCTAAAACCGGGGAGACCAAGAAGTACATGGTACCGCTATCCAAGCAGATACTGGTTCAGGAGAACGACTACATCCGGGCGGGCATGCCGTTGTCTGACGGTGCCATCACCCCCGCCGACATCCTGGCCATCAAGGGACCCACCGCCGTTCAGGAGTACATCGTGAACGAGGTGCAGGACGTGTACCGCCTGCAAGGGGTGAAGATCAACGACAAGCACTTCGAGGTGATCGTCCGTCAGATGATGCGCAAGGTAGAGGTGGTTGATCCGGGCGACACCCGCTTCCTGGAGCAGCAGCTGGTGGATAAGAACGTGATGATGGAAGAGAACGACCGTATCTGGGGCAAGAAGGTGATCACCGACGCGGGCGATTCGCAGATCTTCGAACCGGGTCAGATCGTGACCGCCCGCAAGCTGCGCGACGAGAACAGCTCGCTCAAGCGGCGCGACCTCAAGACGGTAGAAGCACGTGACGCCGTGCCCGCCACGGCCAACCAGGTGCTACAGGGCATCACCCGTGCCGCCCTGCAGACCAACAGCTTCATGTCGGCCGCCTCGTTCCAGGAGACCACCAAGGTGCTCAACGACGCCGCGATCCACGGGAAGACCGACACCCTCGAGGGGTTGAAGGAGAACGTGATCGTCGGCCACCTCATCCCCGCCGGAACCGGCCAGAGGGAGTACGAGAAACTGGTGGTAGGCTCCCGCGAAGAGTACGAGCGGCTGAGCGCCAACAAGCGCACCAACCTCTTCCAGGAGGCCTTAGGGGAAGCGTGAGGTTAAAGCCCCTTAGCCTACAAGACAAGCAGATTGTCCAATTTGTAGACAACAACTATCCCTTTTGGGTGAAGCCCGTGCCGAGTTTTCGGCACGGGCTTTCTAATTTCTTCCGAAAAATAATCACGGAAAGCCTTGATAACCCAGATGGGCGAAATTAACGAAGATATTTTGACCGATCTTCGGTAAACTAGACGTGCGCAGTTGCGACATCGAGAAGGTAAAATCACTGGCCGGTAGACTTTTTCAGGTACTCGTACACTGCCTGTTGGGCACGCACGGGTGTTTCTTCGTTCGGCTTTTCGTCACGCTTGAACCGGTTGCACAGGTTCTCGTCCACCCACACCGCGCTCTGGTTATCTGCCAGTTGTATCTTCAGGATATCGATAATCTCCCGCTTGATGCGTTCTGTATAAACTGGGAAGGCTATCTCTACCCGGCGGTGTAGATTCCGCTGCATCCAGTCGGCCGAGGTGAGGTATATATTCTCCTCACCATCGTTAAAGAAGTACCACACCCGCGAATGCTCTAAGTAGGCGTCCACGATGCGGGTCACCGTGATGTTCTTGCTGAAGGGCTGACCCGGGATGAGGCAGCAGATACCCCGGATAATCAGGTCGATCTTCACGCCTGCCTCGCTGGCCCGGTAGAGGGCCGAGATCACCCCCTTATCCTCCAGGCTATTCATCTTTAAGATAATGTACCCTATCCCCCCGTTCTTCACCTGCTCGATCTCCCGCTCGATCATCGCGTGGATCGAGGAGAGCATGTTGAATTGGGTGACCAGAAGGTGCTGGAACTCGTTCGTGTAGGGATGTCCCTCGAGTACCCGGAACACCTCGTCGATATCCCTGATAATTTCCTTGTTGGAGGTGAGCAGCCCTTTGTCGGAATAGATACGGGCCGTTTTCTCGTTGAAGTTGCCCGTGCCAAGGTACGCGTACCCCTTGATGGGGTCCGAGGGGTCGTTGCTCCGCTTGCGCACGTAAGCCAGCTTGGCGTGCACCTTCAACCCCGGCAGGCTGTAGATGATCTTCACCCCCGCCTGCTGCATCAACTCCGACGTGAGGTAGTTGTTCACCTCGTCAAACCGGGCCTTTAACTCCACGAACACCGTCACCTTTTTGCCGTTCTTCGCGGCACTGATAAGGCTGTTGATCACCGCCGAGTTCTCGGCTACCCGGTACTGGGTCACCTTGATCTCCTGCACCTTCGGGTCGAAAGCGGCCTCCATCAAGAAGCGTAGCAGGTAGTCGAACGACTGGTAAGGGAAGTGCAACAGCACGTCCTGCTTGCGCAACACCCGCAAAATAGAGCTGTTGGTCTCCAGCTCCGGCACCCGCAGTGGCGGTGGGAGCTTCTGCTTCAGCGAGTCGCCCACCGGGTTCGGCAGGTCCGCCAAGTCGGCCAAGTTAAGGTACTTCCCGGAGGGCAGTAGCTCCTCCTCTTCAATCTCGTACGCCTCCCGCAGGTATTGCAAGAAATAGTCGGGCATCGCCTGATCGTATTGGAAACGGGTCACCGCCCCTATCTTCCGCTTGCGCACCTTCCGCAGTATCTTCTCGGCAATATCCTTATGATCCTCGCTCTCCAGCGAGAAGTCGGCATCCCTCGATATCTTGATGCTGAAGCAATCCACGATGTCGTAACCCGGGAAGACGCTCGCCAGGTTCGCCTTGATCACGTCATCGATAAAGATGATGTAGTGGTTACCAGCGTGTTGGGGCAACTCCACGAAACGGGGGATCTTGGTGTACGGTATCTTCATCAGGGCATAGATATAGTCGCCGACATCCGTCACCTCTCGCTTCTTTTTCTTCGCTTGAAGACTGATAGCCTGATAGATACGACCATCTTGGATAAAGGAGTGAATCACATCTT
>DUPB01000001.1 GCA_012838585.1 Bacteroidales bacterium | reverse complement strand
GGCGAGGAGAAAAGGTTCATCTGCTTGTTTTTCTCTGATTCCTTGAACATGTTCGTGTCTTTTTTTACACCACTAAGGTACTGAAAATAAACGATATGAGCAAGCAAAACGGGATGTTTGTCACAACAACTTTTCGAGCGTTTTTAAAACGAAATGAACGATGACGAAAACTGTAAATAGAGAATTAATAAATTACAAAACGTCTGCGCCGACTTTTCGGAGTGGACTCAATTAATAAATCATTATTTTATAAACAGCATGAGTAAAAACATTCGCTACACATTATTTGCTTGTGTAACGCTACTGATGTGCGCGTTCACCCCCAACGCGCAAAAAGTCGCTTTCAAGAGTAACATCCCCTATTGGGGTGCGGGGGGTTCCCCCAATGCCGCTCTCGAGTTATCGTTGGGTAAGAAAACCACCCTCGAGTTGGGTGGTGGTTTTAACTTGTGGACGTTCGAGAACAACAAAAAGGTGAAACATTGGCTGGCGCAGCCCGAGTTGCGCTATTGGTTTTGCGAGTCGTTCAACGGTCACTTCATCGGTATTCACGCGCATGGTGCGCAATACAACGTGGGTGGCTGGGATATTCCACTAGGAAGGCTCAAAATTTTCAAAGAGCACCGCTACGAGGGTTACCTCTACGGTGCCGGTTTGAGCTACGGCTACCAGTGGGTGCTCTCTCCTCGTTGGAACTTCGAGTTGAGTTTGGGAGGCGGTTTTGCCCGCATTCATTACGACAAGTACCCCTGCGTTACTTGTGGTACCAAGATTGACGAGGGTGACCACAACTACTTGGGCGTTACGAAAGCCGCCATTTCTCTTATTTACATGATTAAATAGAAGTCGGAAGTCAGAAGACAGTAGACAGTAGACAGAAGTCGGAAGACGGGAGACAGAAGTCGGAAGTCGGAAGTCGGAAGACGGGAGACAGAAGTCGGAAGTCGGAAGTTAAAAAATAGAAATCAGAATAATTTAGCATGAAAAAGATACAGTTTATAGTTGCCTTGTCGCTCCTCACCTTTATGGCGAGCGCGCAAACTTCTTATATCCAGAGTGTGGCATTCAACAACCTCACCCACCAAAAGTCCGGTAACGAGGTATTGGTGGATGCGCAAATCATTACTGAAGGATTTGATATTCGTAAGAACGACATGCTCGTGCTTACTCCCGTGTTGTACTCCAACACGAGTGACGACCATATTGAACTTGCCCCGGTGGTGGTATTGGGGAAAACCCGCGGCAAGGTAATCGAGCGCGGCAAGAGGTTAAACAACCCCACCCCGCTTCCCTCCAATGCGGCGACGGTAGTCGTGTACGATAAAAAATCGCCACAAGCGATTCGCTACAGCCAAAGGGTTCCGTTTCTCCCATGGATGAGCAACGCCCGCTTGAGCGTGAAGGGCGTAGTAAACGGTTGTGCTGATTGCTCCCAAGGAGTGGGAGACCTGTTGCTTTCGGAGCGCGTGATCAAGGAACCCTCCCAGCCGATCTACAAGCTCACCTACATCGTTCCCGATGCAGAACCGGTAAAGGCCCGTTCCGACCGTCACTCGGCTTCGTTCAACTACCGGGTGGGCAGGCATGAGTTGCTGCGTGACTTCCAAAACAACGCCGCGGAGCTCAACCGCGTGGATCGGGTGATCAACGAGGTGAAAAGCAACAAGGACCTGGAGATAACCGAGTTCACCGTGACCGGTTACGCCTCGCCCGAGGGGAACTTCGAGTCCAACCGCGCCCTCTCCGACCGTCGTGCCAACTCTTTCGCCGACTACCTAAGCAGCACCCACGGGGTTGCCCGCGACCGTTTCAGGGTATCCGGTCTCGGCGAGGATTGGAACGGTTTGAAAGAGGCGGTGGAGAAGTCATCACTGGCAGACAAGAACGAAATTATCCGTGTAATCAATAACGTGTCGAACCCCGACGCCCGCGACGCGGAACTGAAGAAGCTCTCCGGCGGGCAGACCTACCGCTCGCTTTTGGACATCTATTACCCGCCACTGCGTAGGACGGACTACACCATCGCCTACACCGTGCGCGCTTTCAGCGTGGAGGAGGCTAAAGGAGTCATCAAGACCAATCCCAAACTATTGAGTTTAAACGAGATGTTCCTGGTAGCGCAGACCTACGCCCCGGCCAGTAGCGAATTTAAGGAGGTGTTCGATATCGCCACCCGCCTCTACCCCGATGAGCCAATCGCCATCTTGAACAGCGCGGCGGCCGATATCGAGGGGGGCAACAATCGGGCGGCCATTGATAGGCTGAACCGGATAGAAAGCGACCCCCGCGCATGGAACAACCTGGGTGTAGCATACGTTCGCCTGGGCGATACCGCCAAGGCTAAGGAGTACTTCCAGAGAGCGGCCTTACGCGGCGATGAGGATGCAAAACACAACTTGGAAGAGTTAGGGAAAACAATGGAGAATTAAAAATGGCACAATAGTAGAGTCATAAGTTTTCAAAAACCAAGAACTGCAACTCGAAACAAAGCAAACAACATATATAAACAATAACAAATTCACTTATTTACTAATCATTTAAAAAAGCAAGAAAATGAAAAAAGTAACTAGTCTTTTAATGGTCGCCGCCATAGCCTTCGGCTTCGCGGCGTGTAACAGCGAGGATGGTCCTAATGTTGACCCTTCACAAGAGACCACTCATGTAACATTGCAGATTTCTACCGCAAAAGAGTTATTTACTAGGACTACTCAAGCAGATGAAGCCGGTAGAGATGCCGAGTCCACTGTGGCATTAATTGATCTACTTTCTGACGTGGAGAGTACAGGTATTAAAACATGGAATGCTCTCGGTTCTGTAGGAGCAGGTGGTGCTGAATATCCGCAAGGAACTCAAAATTTCTTTGATTTAACAGGTGGAGTTTACACGGTTTCTCCTTGGAAAACAACTGTAGGACCTCAAAACTTGGCACTATTGCTCAATGGTGGCTCATTGAGTAGTGAAAGGAAGGGCACTATTGCAAACGCCCCTGATCATGTTGTATCCCTTACAGACGAACCAATTGCTGACTTCTCTACGGACGGCAGTTTCGTAATGTCTTCTAAAACATTTGCTGTAAATGTTTTACCGAATATTACTTTGACGCAAATACAAGACGCATCAAATACACAAAACGTATTTTCCGAGAATGTTGAGCGCGTAGTTTGTCAAGGAATCGTTACCCTTGATGCAGCTACTGCTGGGAGCTATACTACTGCTAACACGACTGACTCTAAAGGTCAGCTTACCGGCTTAAAATATGGAGGAGCCATGGGTGCTTCCAAAACATACCTATACGCCAATCACGCGGGAGAACGTACAATGACGGGAACTTCACCAAATCTGATCTATAAAAATTACACCTCAGCCATTCATTCTGTAGCAGTTGAAGATAACCAACCGACAAATTTTGGTGAGACTTATGGTTTACATTTCGCTAAAGCCGCATCCACTTCTTTAGCTACTATTGCCAAGCTTACCGGAACTCCAACAGCAGCCGGTTTTTATTTCTTGGAAAACTCCATGCCTATACCAGCTGATAATAAAGATTGGAAATATAGCAGGAGTGCTTACGCGAAAATTTATGGAGTATATACCCCAAGTGAAGTTTTGAAGAGAGACGCTGGTGACGCGCTTGTTTTTGTTGCAAAAGCTGGCACCGGTCTTTGGTATAACACCAGTGATTTGTCGGTATCTCCTCAAACAACTGATCCATCGACACCGCCATGGTCAGAAGGTTATGTAATATCTAATAAACCATTAGTGACAGATGGCTCATTTAGTGCAGGTACTACTTTTTATAAAGGAGAGATTGATGGACGCTTCTACCTGACTCCTGAAGCTGCTTTTTCAAGTGTAAACGCTCCCGGGCAAAAATCGTACAAGTATGAAGATGGTAAATGTGTTTATCGTTCACTCTGGAATAGGGTAACTGACAGTTCAGACCCAGTGAAAACAAAAAACGGTAATACACGCCGTAACAACATCTATGTCCTTAATGTTACAGCATTTGAAAAAGTAGGAATGAATTATGACCCCAATGATCCGGAGGACCCGAATATCATAAAACCTGTCAATATATACGAGCCTGCTACACCACAAGGAGCAGACCCGACAGTAGATGAGCAAGACACCTACATGCGTGTAGAAGCTACAATCTTGAAATGGAATAAAGTTAGTCGCGACGTTGTTCTTAAATAAGCATCGTTAAAGTCTTTCCTCTGCAGGGAAAGCAATTAAAACAGGGCGGTAGTCCTTTGTTGGGCTACCGCTCACAAAAGCTCCCCATCAATCCCGAAAAGGGGGCAAAAAAGCCTGGGGGAGAAGGCGAAGCAATGTATAATTGACAGTTGCCAACAGCTTATTAAAGCGAAGCGGAAATCCTGCTATAGCGGGACAACCAACAGCCGATTTGTTGCTGAAAAAATGAAAGTGTTTAAAAAGTTACATACGTTATTTATCGCCGTGCTGCTACTGGTAGTGGGGCAGCAGGGGTGTGACACGATGATTTACGATGACCTGAGCGAGTGTCCGCAAGGGGTAGATTTTCATTTCTACAGCCAAACACCGTGCGAAATAACCCGCAACTACCCGGCGCAACTCAAACAAATACGTCTGTTCGCATTCGATGAAAACGAGGTGTTAGTGGGAGAGTACCCATTCAACGACCTAACCCTATCTGCCGAGAACCTGCAACGCACGCTCTTTTACAAAATTGGCACGTTTACGTTTGTAGCTTGGGGTAGCGACAATTTGTCGGCTTACGAGATTTCCGATTTCAAAGTAGGTGAAACCACCAAACAAGAGATGGAGCTCTTGCTAGCACAACAAGGCGGGAAGCCTCACACCACATCGCTCTACTACGGTGTTTCGGCTCCGCTTACCATTACCGACCGCTCGCGTTTGGGTACTATATTCGATCGTGTGGACATCAATATGATAGAGTTCACCAACCGGGTTTATTTGACCGTTCACGGGTTACCTGGCGATGGCTCGTTCTCCCTTTCGGTGGTAGAAAACAATGGCGCATTCCTGTTTAACGGCGATTACGCCAAAAGCACGGGGTGGGTATATCAGTTGCCACTCAAGAACGAGGGCAATCTGTTTAAAGCGGATATATTAACGCTCTTGAAGTTGGTGGAAAATCGCGGCACAAAACTTACCGTTATCGACAATAAGACGAATCAACCAATTTACGAGGCAGATTTGGTGAACGATTTGATTTTGAATCGCGAGCAGGCTACTCCCCCACCATACAACTTGGAGTGCGAAAGAGACTTTCACATCGATATTTTTTTAGAACACGCTATCGATCCCGAAACCACTTGGATGATTGTTAGAGCCATCATCAACAATTGGAACCTCGTTTATCGGAATGTTATACTGGGAAATTAATGCTTATGGAGGGCTGATAATAGGTTTTTGTTTCAGATGAGCAAAGTGCGCACATATGGTATTGTTTTCTTAGCGCTGCTTCTGGTGTGGCTCACCGCCTGCATCAGAGACGCCGTTATGGAGGATGACCTACAACCCGCGCACGTGAGGGTACAAACAACCGTGAAAATCGGGTTTGTACAACCGGCTACACGTGCGTCGGGAGACGTGGAAGAGGTAGCAGGAAGCTACACTGAAACCACCGATAAAGGCGATCCTTTCGACAGCAAAATAGCCTCTATGCGCGTATTGGCATTTAGCGAAGGTGTGTTGAAGATAAATAAATTATATAGTAGTGGCGTGAATTACAATGAGGGTAGCACCTACTATGAAGATCAGTTTGGCAAAGAAACAGTGGGAACGGATACTACCTACTATATGGATATAGAGCTTATGCCGGGGCAATACCAATTGTATTTAATAGCGAATGAAAATAATGCTTGGACATCGGGGTTAAGTGCATTACAACTTGAAACCGCTACCCTAAATGACATGTTTGCCATTCCATCCATGCAATCAACCGACAATAATATTTTTACCGCATATTGGTACAGGTATTTGCCCGAACAATATTTTATCGATGCGGGCTTACCAGTTCCTACCGTAGAACCAAAAGGTATCCCTATGGTGGGTGTCGCGGAAAATTTAAATATAGTACCCGGTGCTACCTATGATAATCCCACGCCCATCTATCCATCTATTGAGTTAAAACGCACGTTGGCGAAATTGGAAGTGTTTCTTAAAAATACCGATAACAATGGCGACCTTCATCCCAACGCTGCACGTTATCAATTCAAAGATGTGGAGTTGAGTGGATTTAACAGGGCATATAATGTCTTTTACGGATACAATCCAAGCGCGACAATGCCTATCGGTTCAAGCAATTTATCCATATCCATTCCCGTACATACGTATGATGAGGGCACCGGTGATTATACCTATCATCAGGTAGGTGAGCCTTATCACAAGGCAGGTGATTCAAAGTTAGCAAATAGAGCCTTTTATTCCTATCTGGCTGAATATCAATATCCACTGAACTTCTTAGTGCATGCAGAAAAGTAGGGCGAAACAATTTCATATGAAATACCTATTTATCAATACGTAAACTCTGAGAAAGATTACACCATTAGGCGCAATCACCTCTACCGGATATATTGTACTTTACAGGGTTCGGGAGTTATTCAGGTAAAATACGCCGTGGGCGACTGGGAATTTAAGAATTTAGAAACCGTGTTAGGCTACGGCTTTCAACTGGTGTTGGACGGCAATCAGTTGAACATTACCAACACCATGCAAGCGTGCGACCCGCATACGATTAAATTACAACCGCTTGGAGAAACAACTTTAACTATAGGCGGGGTAACATATAAAGAAACAGATCCTACTAATAAATATGCCGTTTTCAACAAAACTGAAAACGGGGCTACCGACACATACACGCTTGCGAATATTCCCGCGAGTGGAGACTATTTAAAAGTATATTATAACGACAACGTTGAACCAATTAAAACATTTACAAAATAAACGACCGGGTTACACCTATTGCTAACCACAGGTCAACTGCAACAGTCCCCATTAGTTAAAACAACCCTGTATGCTACATAAATATCTATTTACCATAACGGGCATTGCCTTGATTCTTCTCTCCTCCTGCGTGAAAGAAGATTTTTCGCACTGTCCTACCGAAATCACTATAGCGTATCATCTATCGGAGTTTACGCCCAAAGACGGATTTTCGTTGAGAGCAGCTCCAACACCTCCTTATGCCACTACCGAAGAAAACGTCGTCGAGTATTTATACCTGTTTCTTTTCCCGACAACGATGGGACAAACCGTTAAAAAATATTTCTTAAGTTCTCCCACCTTGTCCGGAGTAGGGTTTGTGGGTACTTTTGAAAATCTTGAGGGAAACATTACGCTCTCTCTTTCGCCCGCTACAGCTGGAGTGCGCGATGTATATTTGGTTGCCAACTGTGATGCCGATTTGAAAACAGCACTTGACGCGGTTGAAACCGTTGAGGCACTAAAAGCCGTTATGCGGGAAAACACTACAGCCCCATGGACAATGACCACTCCTCTTTTAATGTCTGGAAAAAGCTTAGCACATGATTTTGCAACAACTCCCACGTTGAATAAAGTAACGCTTACCCGTGCAGTTGCTAAATTGCAAATAGAGGTAACGTTGGGCGCGGCACACCAAAGTGCCACGCATTCCGATTACGGCTATAAATACTTGAACTTCGGTACAAAAACGTATGTTTTACCTAAACCGAGTGAGCAAACTAACACGGCAGGGCATTCCGATTGGCAAACTTTCACTTTCATTCCCGAAAATTTAGGTGCGGGTGACAAGGTAAATTCATTTACGCTTACAACCTATATCAACGAGTATGCTGAAGGGCAAACTCCAGAAATTCTGGCGGCTAAGGTCCAATTTAAGTTTCCGTATAACCCTGACGGTATGCCGCCACCCGAGTTCGGCGACGATATATACACCATTCAGTTACCTGCTGGTGTGGAGCGAAATATGTTGTTTTATTATAATGTGAGCGTACAATAAGCCCCTTAATCCCCCCGTAGGGGAAAAATGGGGGGCTGGGAATTGAGTATAGAAAGATTATAATAAAAAATAGAAGGATGATAATGAAAAAAGTCATTTCATATAGATTATATTTAATAACAGTGCTTTTGCTACTGTTAGCGCTATTTGCAAGTAGTTTAACAGCACAAGCCCAAGATCCAGCACCCTATTTCGTTTCATGGAATACAGGTAACGATGCGAATGACGGCTTAACCTGGCAAACGGCTTTTAAGACAGTTGGTAAAGCTTGTCAAACTATAGGCTTAGGTACTAACGACGGTAGAACCTATACCATATACATGGCAGAAGGCAGATATACCGCAAGTCAATCTATTGAACTTACAGGAAACAAAACAATCCGTTTTATTGGTGGTTTCCCTGTACCCAACGAATTTACAAGTGCTACCGATACTTGTAATATATGTGTAGAAGCATATCCTACCATAATAGATATTGAGCCAACTGCTAATGCCAGCGTTATCAGAATTGGCCCAAGTGCCGTAGGAAGTCCAGTTGAAACTCAATCCACAAATGTATATTTTAGAGGCTTAACCTACGACAACACGACTACCGCGGGTGGTGCCGCCGATGGCACACTTTTAACCTGTACCATGTACTCAAACAATGCAACGATAACAATGGAGTACTGCTACGTGAAAAACTACAGGTCAAATGCAGGGTCATTCATTTATATATATGGGTCTGACAACCACGCTCTTAGGTTCAAGAACGTGTATGTTTCCGGTGGACAAATGGGCGATGGCGCTGGAGTAACAACGGGGGGAGGTTTTCTTAGAGTATACAGGAATATCGCACTTGGCGGTGCTAACAAAAACATTAAGCTTAATGTCGAAAACTGTACCTTTACTAATAATACAACGCGTGAGGTAGATGCCGGTTCCTTATTCAAAATACAAACCAACGTGGCAAGTAACGGCACAAAAGCTGTTTTCAAAAACAATGTGTTTTGTACAAACGACCATATTGGTACAGGTGTAGGTACGTGTATATTTGTAGAGGGTGGCGAAGTAACCCTCGAAAACAACACTTTTTCGGACAATGTTGGACGTGCAACAGTACATCTAGATAAATGCTATGCCAAATCCATCAAAAACAATGTGTTTTACAATAATACTTCTGATGGCAGAGACGGTGCTGCCTATTCCTTCAACTTGACTCATGACCTTGGTGCCGGCTTCACTAAGGCTTACGTTGTTGAAGGCGATAAGTTTTATGGCAATACAGCTCTTAGCGGCTTAGGAAGAGCACATGGCGGTGCAATTCGTGCTAAAGATGCTCCTTTGACGGTTCAAAATTGTATTTTTTTAGGGAATAAAACTGTAGGATCAACTGTAAATAATCTTGTTAGAGGAGGTGCAATTTGCGTTGAAGACGGTAGTTTTACAAGTAGCAACTGTATGTATATAAACAACGAAGCGAGGCATTCGGGGGGAGCTATTGCACACGATGGAAATTTCACTTTTAGTTCAACCAATGATATATTTTATAGCAACAAAGCCGGAATGAATGGTGCATTATCTGCACAAGGCGGTGGTGCTGTCCTTTTTATAAATAACTCAGACCAAAATATAGCTTTTTATAACTGCAATTTCCTTGATAACCAAACAGGACGTAACGGTGGAGCCATAAAGGTTGACGGTCCTATCACTGGTAGTAGTGTGTTGAATATATTGGATAATTGTAAGTTTTGGGGCAATACAGCCGCGTACGATAACACCAAGGATATTTCTTTTGATGGCAGAGTCAATATAGGTACTAGTGCAACTCCAATAACGAACTGCTATATGCAACATGCGCAAGCAACTTACCCGCAAACAGGTACCATTAGAAGATTTTACTTCGCTAGCGCCGGAAACCAGTTCGGCGTTAATCCCAATATCCCGGTACCTCCTCAAACCATACCGGACGCATCAAATTTTCCATGTCCTGAAGCGGCAACAACTTTTAACCCCCATATAGAAGCAACCATTGGAACCGATATATCCATAACACCACTAATTACCGAAACTAATATCTGTATTAGTGAAATTGCTACAACAAAAGTAAGTGCCTTTTCCGATACGGGAGTAGCGCCTTTTACTTTTGAGTATCGTATAGATAAACTGGCTCCCGGAATGACGGCTTGGCAGGAAGGTGATGTACGAACTAAAACTTCCGAAGCCGGCTCTATTGCCATACATGTTGACGTACCAAACAATAACGACCTTGAGGGCGTAACCTATCGCTTTGTAGGCTTAAAAATAACCGATGCCGCGGGTAGAGTGAAAGATTATAATCCTTGTGGCGGAACACATTTTATTACGGTAAACGTTGATCCAAAGCCGAAACTGGATGCAAATATATCATTTACTTGCCTCGGTCCAACTGCTACACTTAATGCAAGTTTTACACCAACCGAAACGGCAACACAGGATATGGTAAATCTTGGCGCAAGGTGGAGCAACTCCTCTAGCGTTACATCTTGGCTGTGGGAGGGACCAAACGGTTACAGTTCAAACGAGCAAAACCCGACCATTACGAATTTTTCCGGTTCTGACTATGGCGATTATACGGTTACCATCACCGACAACAACGGATGTAGCACTAGTAAAACCGTGAATATACAGTTTGTCGATTCAGACGGCGACGGCATTCCCGATGTTTGTGACATTAATGCCGTAAACGACAACATTAAAATTCCTGTGAATACCAATGTTACAGACAATGTAATGGAAAATGATGTTTATGATAAAACCGACACCAATATCAAAGTTACCGGTGCAGAATATCATAACAGCGCAGGAGTTTTTACGCCCTTAACGATTGATGCGACCACTCCTACCCCTGTTTATACTGTAAGTGGTACGTTAGCCGGTACAATCACTCTCAAGAATAACGGTGAGTACACTTTCAATTCCCAAACCGACTTTACCGGGCGGGTAGTGCTGAAATATACAATTTCCCATACTGTTTACGGTGCAACAAGCACCGCTCTACTTATTATCAATGTACTTCCGGAAGGCAACTTAGTTACTGAACTTTGCGATAATGTGCCACCACAGCCTCTGTTCGACAAAAGCACTAACACATTCAGCATACTTAACGGGGTAAAAGTACAACGGACATTGACTCGCGATTTATATTCACAGGGACAGAGCGTCAACGGTTGTCAATCCTACTATTCAGCAGGATATGCCTGGTTAAGATCGGAAGACACTGGCAATTACACACAGCACTCCGTTACCTATACTTTTAGTAACCCGCAAACCTCTGTACAAGTTTTCCTACTACTCATGGGAAACATAGGAGCAACAAGCGCTGATGATTGGGCTAACTTTTCAATTAAAGATGAAAACGACAACCCGATTACTAACTTTACTTTACAGAAGAATCCTACCGGTATAGACTGTAAAGGCAAGGTACATATTTACGGTCATTCGGTTCAAGTAAACGATTTGAATCAAACAGTAACCGATGCCGCTATTGTGGTAACATCCACCGCTACCCCTTTCACTTCGTTAACCATTACCAACCCGAAAACCAATGTTGGTAGTAGCTCGAATAATGGCTATGGTTATTTTGTAGAGTTATGTGAAACTTCGCTTACTCCATTAGATTCAGATAACGATGGAATTCCTGATATATTAGACCTGGATGATGATAACGATGGCATATTGGATACAGACGAAATGGATTGCATTGCTTTAGACAAGTCACCCCTTTATGAAGCAAGCGGATATACAGGTAACACTTACAACAATGCTATAGACGGCTCTTTTAACACCTATGCAACATTGCAGTCTTACTACACTAACAATAGTTACTCATATATAACTGTTGATTTAGATAATGCTGTAAAACCCGAAGGTACCTATATTGATGTCTACTATTACAAAGAAGACCCTGCTCCAAAATTTGAATATTCTTCATCTCCAACTACCGGTTTTAAATCTTTAGATCCTTATTTTTACTCAGCTACAATAGGTGAAGCCGGAAGAAAAGCAACATGTATGTTGCCGGAAGATGCACGTTACTTTAAAGTAACTAACCAAAGCTATTCTTCTCCTTTGCGTGTATATGAAATCAGATATACTTCATGCACAGATATAGATACCGATAACGACGGTATTCCCAATCGATTAGACCTTGATAGCGATGGAGACGGTTGCCCTGACGCTTTTGAAGGCGATGAAAATGTAACTCCCGAACATCTAAATAGTGACGGTAGTATCGATATAGTTAATTATGGCGATGTAAATGCCGACGGCGTTCCCAACTTGGTTAACTCCGGTGGTGCTGCCGATATTGGCGGAGACGTAGGACAAGGTGTAGGTTATTCCAACAACCAAAATATAAATCTCTGTACCGATACAGATGGTGACGGTGTTTACGATATTTACGACCTTGACTGCGATAACGACGGGATACTTGACATTGACGAACTTTATTGCGACAACCCAAATTTGCCGATAGCTACAACTACTGGAAAAGGTAAATACAAAACACAACTCGGGTTCTTCGATTTTACCGGTCTCACTTGGGATCATATAGGACATGAACATACTGTAACAGCTACCTACAACGGTGTTACATATGAAGCCAAAGTTACCTATATAGATATATACAACAAGCAAATTCCAAATAACACTACAACCGACCTTACATTGCTGCCCGACAATCCCAATGTGCCTATATTTATCGGTTACGATATGAATACGTGGAATGTTGACAACCAACCACAAATGATAAAAAACTACTACAATGTAAACGGCACTAACTTTAAAGAGGCAATATTTTACGATAATACCGCGGGAGGAAATAGACAACTGTACGGCGAAGCAAGCTTTCAGATAGATGTGAAAGCTTATAAAGAAAATCATCCTGAGGAACCTGTACCCTTCCAATTGGTAGTATTCGACGCGGAAGGCTCGGGGTTGAAACTTTTTAACAATTGGCCCGGGCAAGTAACATTTACCGACCTGCAAGGACAAGGTTTCCAATCGCTTGAAAAAACAGGAACAGCTAACTACGACGATATTGTAACCGCAACTCATCACACTTTTACTCGTACTGTAAAAAAAGTTGATTTAAGTCCTGATAATCGAATCCTCTACTATAACCATACTGCCAATATACCTGAGCTGGCAAGTAACGTGAACGGTCTGTTTGAAACTATCGATTATACAATGTCAAGCCACTCTGTTAGAGTTGATTTGAAAGCACGTAGTGGTGCTCAAGCATTTGGTTTTGCAGTACGTACGCTATGCGATAGCGATAGCGACGGCATTCCTAACTTCCTCGATTTAGACTCCGATGGCGATGGTTGCCACGATGCCATTGAAGGCGATGAAAATGTAACATCTGATCATCTAAATAATGATGGAAGTATCAATATAACCGCTAATGGCGGTGTTAATGCCGACGGAGTTCCTAACTTAGTAAACGCCGGCGGTGCTGCCGATATTGGCGGAGATGTTGGACAAGGTGCCGGCTATTCAAAAAATCCCCTTGTAAATGCTTGTACCGACACAGACGGCGACGGAGTTCCCGATATTTACGACCTTGATAACGATAATGACGGAATATTAGATATAGACGAGCTTTATTGCAACAATCCCGACCTGCCGATTGCAGCAACTGTAGGTAGAGGTCAGTACAAAACACAACTCGGTTTCTTCGACTTTACCGATGCCGAGTGGAATGCGATAGGTGATAAAGTTACCCGTACTGCCACCTACAACGGAGTTACTTACACCGCCGAAGTTACCTATATAGATATATATAACAAGTCTATTCCAAGCGGCAACACTACAACTGACCTCAGAGATTTAAACGACAGTGGTTTGGTACCTAAGTTTGAAGGATGGGATATGAATACTTGGAATGTCGATACCCAACCGCAAATGATAAAAAATTACTACAATGTAAACGGCACTAACTTTAAAGAAGCAATATATTATGATAAAAATGCCACAGGAGCAAAACCACTGCACGGCGAGGCAAGTTTTAAAATTGATGTAAAAGCTCATATAGAAGGACAACCGGATAATCCTGTACCCTTCCAATTGGTAGTATTTGACGCGGAAGGTTCAGGAGTAGAGGCTTTAAACAATTGGTACGGACAAGTAAAATTTACCGACTTGCAAGGAAAAGGTTTCCAATCGCTTGAAAAAACAGGAACAGCCAATTACGACGATGTGGTAACCGTGACTCACGGGGATTTTACGCGTACTGCAAAAAAAGTTGAATTAAGTCCCGATAATCGTATCCTTGACTTCAACCATACTGCCAACTTAACGAATTTGCCAAGTAACGTGAACGGTCTGTTTGAAACCATCGACTTTACCTCATCAAATCACATAGTTAGAGTTGATGTAAAAGCTCGTAGTGGCTGTCAAGGATTCGGTTTTGCTGTGCGTACGCTCTGCGATGCCGACTCAGACGGAATTCCTAACTTCTTAGATTTAGAGTCTGATGGAGACGGCTGCTACGATGCTATTGAAGGCGACGAAAATGTAACTGCCACACATCTGAATGCTAACGGAAGTATAAGTGGCGGTGTAAATGCCGACGGAGTTCCTAACTTAGTAAACGCCGGCGGTGCTGCCGATGTGGGCGGTGACGTTGGACAAGGCGCCGGCTATTCAAAAAACCCCCTTGTAAATGCTTGTACCGACAGCGATGGCGATGGAGTTCCCGATATTTACGACCTGGATAACGATAACGATGGAATACTCGATGTTGATGAGCTTCATTGTGGCAACCCCGATTTGCCGGTTGCAACAACCACTGGAGACGGTGAATTTAAAAACCAACTCGGCTTCTTCAATTTATCGGGTCTTACTTGGGATCAGATAGGACAAACACATCCTGTCACAGCCACATACAACGGAGTTACATATACCGCAGAAATTACCTATTACGATGTGGATAATAGAACGAATATTGGAGGTACTGCCGATTTTATAACGGCACCTGTAAGTTCAACTGTACCATCTTTTGTTGGACACGATATAGATACATGGAGTGCGGGTCCTGCTCAGATGATACATCGCTATTACAATGTTAATGGTGAAGGATTTAAAGAAGCAATAAGTATTCATAATAAATCACTAGTAGGAGAAGCTAAATTTTGGATAAAAGTTAAAGCCCATAAAGAAGGAGACCCGAATAAGCCCGTACCATTTAAATTGGTGGTATTTGATGCCGAGGCAACCAGTTTAAAGATAACTAATAACTTTACGGAAGATATAAACTTTATAGATTTCGGTAAAGGTTTCCAACTGCTTGAAAAAACCGGCACCGGCGATTACACCCAACAGGTTACTGCAACAGCTGATGGAGGCTACAGCATTACGGTTCCGAAAATCAGACTTAGTACCGACAAGCGTAACATTACTTATTATTACACCGATAATAACGTGTCGGGTACACCAAGCAATGTAAATGCTCTGTTTGAAACCATAGACCACACCTTGAGCGAACACAAAATAGAGGTAAGAATAAAAGCACGCGCCGGTGGCGGTGCATTCGGCTTTGCCGTACGCACACTTTGCAGCTCCAATAGCGACGGCACACCAGATTATTTAAATGTTGACAGCGATGGTGACGGATGCCCCGATGCCGTGGAAGGCAGTGAAAGGGTTCTTCTGAAACAGGTACATCCATTAACACACCCGGATTATCCCGGACAGATAAAGGTAAAAGCAGACGGCACAACAGAAGGTACACCCGCGGAGATTGTTAGTAAGCATACAGAAGCTTACGGTGTACCGGAACTGGTAAACCCCGCGGCTGCAAACACTTCAGGCATAGCGGGTACAGCCGATGCAACCGACGCCGATAGCAGTAGCGACATCGGTCAAGGTGTGGGAGAATCGAAAGACGCGACTATCCACAGCCAATGCAATAACTATTGGATGGGCAATACCACCGCTACAAACCCAACCAATTGGGACACCCCTACAAACTGGACGCAACATGTCATTCCTGACTCAGGTGAAGATGTGGAGTTTGCCACGACAACCAACAACCTTGGCTCCCCCGCGGTAAACCACCTCTATTTGGCACAACCCGGGGAGAGTAAAGAGAGAACTATCGGCGACCTGATTAATCATTCCGACAAAGATTTGGTGGTCACCACCGGAAGTCAGCTTACCATCGGGGGCACCGTGCAAGACGAAAACGCTACCGCCGGTACCATTGTTGTACAATCGGCCCCCGATGTACCCACCGGCACGTTGAAATTCACCAATCCTACTCAAAACCAAAACGTAAGTGCCACCGTGCAATTCTTCAATAAAGGTTACGAGTGCAAAGATTGCGGCATGTACAAAAAAAGCTGGCAATACTTCGGTATCCCGGTAAAATCGGCCGACTTTCCTTATAACGATGTCGCGGGCAACGAAATCGTGAACAGGTGGGATGAATTCGTGAATGGGAACAAATGGGTTACCGCCGCCAACCCGTTGAAAGCGTTCGAGGGGTACGAGATCACCCGTGAAGGCACGGATGCTCCCGGAAGTTTAGATCCCAACCTTTACAATTTTGAAGGCGAACTGGTTACGAGTAATACCACCATTGATTTTGGCACCAATACAGCACCATCCACTCCCAGAACGTTAACATTCACCAGTAACGTGAATTACCCGGGAATGAACCTGGTGGGCAACAGCTACACGGCGGCTATTGATATTAAGCATGGACTTACCTTCACGGGAAAGGACGACGGAACAATAGAGGCGACGGTTTACCTGTTCAATACCGGTACGCGCGATGAATGGCGTAAACTCAACGGCTCCGCTGCATCGGGATTGAGCTCGGGACAATACCTGTCTGTTCCTCAAAACTTGGCGGGACAAACAGCTGAAGATGGCACTGACATTCTCTTGCCGGCTATTATTCCCTCTATGCACGCGTTTTTCGTGAAGGTTACCGGAACAACCCCCACCCCATCGCTTACCATTGATTATGCCAAACTAGGGAGGAATGCAAAGGTAATTGGCACTGATAACCAACAGGTTGCTTGGCGCTCAACCACTTCCCCAGAGGGAGAGAAAGACTCTCCCCCCGAAGCAACGCCGCTCCCCAACGTGGTTATCGATGTGCTGGGCACGGAATCGGCGGATAGGGTATGGCTATTCCAACAACCGGGCACCACGCAAGGGTTCGACAACGGTTGGGACGGTGAGAAAATCTTCGAGACCGGGCTGGCACAAATCTACGTTGCCGGCTCAGACGGTAACAGCTACCAGGTAGCCACCGTGGGGGACTTGATAGATACGTACTTTGGCTTTACCGCCGAAATGGACGGGAAGTACACACTTGAATTTTCGGTTTCACCGGATATCGCGGCCCGCAACCTATCGCTCGTGGATACCCAAACAGGTGCACGCGTAACGCTAAAGAGCGGGGCGGAATACTCCTTTACCGCGAAAGAGGGAGATAACGGACAACGATTCAAGATCGTGACCTCGGAGACGAACATCTCCTCGGTAATCGACAAGGAGCCTATCGAAAATGAACATTTTATAAAAATATACAGCCATCGTTACGAAGGGGTGAAGGTAATCAACCAATCGGGTGAGGATTGTATGATAGAGGTGTATGACGTGACTGGCAAACAGGTGTTGAAAACAAAAATCAAATACAACAGCATGGAAACGGTACTTAACTCGGGGTCACTCCACCGGGGCATTTACATCGTGAAAGTGCACGGGCCTACCCAACGAGAGGTGAAACGGGTATTGATACATTAGGGTTGCGCCACACTATTTTTTAACCTCTAAACGTGTCAAAAGTATTTTTTCTGTAATTTTGTATTAAATGAACCCACAAATGCTATGTCATTATGCTTACTGACAATAAATTACGTGAACATCTGCATCAATAAATAGACGCTATGCCTGATGAAAACCTACGTGCTGCAAAATGCTTTATTGATGCGCTCAAACAAACTTCATCGAAGTGGGAAGAGTGGGTGAAGAATGCTCAAGAGTTCCTGGCACGGATTAGCCCTAAAATAACCTTTGGAGCCGATACATTGTTTGACAGCTTAATCTGCGAATAATTATTGGTCATTAAGGTTATATTTCGTACTTTAGCCACGTAAGAGCGATTGATCATGATTAAACATCAAGACATAAGGTGGTTGCAACGCTATAGCAGTTATGCCAAGGCGCTGAATAAGATACTCGAGGTAGTTGAATCGGAGAGGAGCTTTGCTGACTTATCCGACTTAGAAAAGGAGGGATTAATTCAGCGATTCGAATACACGTTTGAGCTTGCCTGGAAAACTTTGCAGGATCTATTAATTTACATGGGGTATAATATTACCCCTGGACCCAATTCCGTTTTGAGAAAGTCGTTTGAAATAGGTTTAATTACCAATCACGATGGCTGGAGAAAAATGGCAAAGGCTCGAAATATTACAGCGCATACCTATAACGAAAAAGATTCACTAAGAATCGCGGAAAGCATCTACACAGATTATGCCGGTTTGTTGAAAGATTTGGATGTCGTGTTTCGAAAGCAGGAGGACTTTAAATTACCTGGATAGCATGTTTGGGTTAAGCGACGAAGTTATAGCCGATTTGTGTGCCGTTTTTAGACAATATCCCAACGTTCAGGAAGTGCTTATTTTTGGTTCGAGGGCGAAAGGGGATTATCGAAACGGTTCGGATATCGATTTGGCTATAAAGGGTGATAATACAACCTTCGGCGATCTTATGGATATTTCTTGCGATATAGATGATTTAGGATTGCTATATAAAGTAGACCTGCTTCTTTACGCGCAAGAAAAAGAGACTCCCGTTGGTCAACAGATAGATGCGACAGGTAAGCTGTTTTACCGGAAAGGGTATTACTAAGAGGGGTATTACTAAGAGAGGTTTTATTAAGAGAGCTCTTACTAAGACCATTATTGCTGATCCGGTAATGATGCTATGGATGAAACAATACCTCTTTAATAACTAAAATTTCTTGTCTAATTTTTGAAGCCGGCACACAACTTTCAACCGCCCACGCTACATTTAATGAGCAAACATTTTGAGAATCCGTTTGAAAACAATATCTTTGTGGCTGAATGAACGAGGGAAGCAGGAAAGACCGCTTCCCTTTTTGTTCATAACAGTAGCTAATCGCCACTTTTATGATAGATAAAGAGACGATCATCAACCTGACGGAAACGTACCTGCAAGGTTCGTCCAGCTACCTGGTGGACGTGCTAATGGGTGTGGGCAACATGATCACAGTGGAGATCGATAACGACGAGGGGGTGGATATCGACCAGTGCGCGGCGTTGAGCCGTCACCTGGAGTCGAGCCTGGACCGAAACGTGGAAGATTTTGAACTAACCGTCACCTCGGTGGGACTCACCTCACCCTTCAAAACATTACGGCAGTACAAGAAGTTCGAGGGTGAAGAGGTGGAGGTGCTCACCAAAAAGGGGGAAAAGCTCACCGGAACACTAGAATCGTCGGACCCGGAAGGGTTCACGATCGCCGTGACGAAGAAGGTGAAACCCGAAGGCGCGAAACGGAAAGTGGAGGTGCTCGAGAATATTCGCTTCGCGTTCAACGAAGTCAAGCATACAAAATATCTAATCAGATTCAAATAACATATGGGCAAGAAAAAAGAAACCATCAGTCTCATAGACACGTTTTCGGAATTTAACGAGTTGAAAAACATCGATAAGGCCACCCTCATCAGCGTGCTCGAAGAGGCCTTCCGAAACGTGATCGCGAAAGCCAACGGGACCGACGAGAATTACGACATCATCATTAACCCCGACAGGGGCGACCTGGAGATATGGCGTAACCGGGTGATCGTGGAGGATGATGAACTGGAAGATCCCAACTTGCAAATCACCCTCTCGGAAGCACTGACAATCGACGATGATTTTGAGATAGGGGAAGAGGTGACGGACGCGGTGTCACTGGACCGCTTCGGCCGACGCACCATCCTGAACCTCCGACAAACGCTGGCCTCGAAAATACTGGAGCTGGAGAAAGACAACCTCTTTAACAAGTACAAGGAGAAGGTGGGCGAGATCGTGTCGGGAGAGGTGTACCAGGTATGGAAAAAGGAGATCCTCTTACTGGACGACGAGCACAACGAGCTCATTTTGCCCAAAACGGAACAGATACCCAGCGACTTCTTCCGCAAGGGAGAGCACGTGCGCGCGGTGGTGGCACGAGTGGAGAACAAGAACAACAACCCGAGGATCATCCTCTCGCGCACGTCGCCCGTCTTCCTGGAGCGACTGTTCGAGCACGAGATACCGGAGATCGCCGATGGCCTCATCACCATCAAAGCGATCGCCCGCATCCCCGGCGAACGGGCAAAGGTAGCGGTAGAAGCGTACGATGATCGAATCGACCCGGTGGGGGCATGCGTGGGGATGAAGGGGTTCCGCATCCACGGGATCGTGCGGGAGCTGCGCAACGAGAATATCGACGTTATCAATTACACCAACAATACCACGCTCTTTATCCAGCGCGCGTTGAACCCCGCTCGGATCAACTCCATCACGGTGAAAGAGGAGGAGATGCGGGCAGAGGTGTTCCTCAACCCCGAGGAGGTATCGCTGGCCATCGGTAAAGGAGGAGCCAACATCAAACTGGCCTCCATGCTTACCGGGTACAACATCGAGGTGTTCCGCGATATCGACGAGGTGGACGAGGAGGACATCTACCTGGATGAGTTCCGCGATGAAATTGATGGCTGGGTAATCGACCAACTCAAGAAAATTGGGTGTTCAACCGCCAAAAACGTGCTGAACATGAACAGGGAACGAATCATACGGGAGGCGGACCTCGAAGAGAGCACCGTGGACGAAGTGCTGGCTATCCTGCGCTACGAGTTCGAGGATGATGATGACGACGAAGCGTATGATGGAGGGTACGTTGAAGAGGACGAGATTGATGCGACCGGTGAAAAAACGGAAGAGGTTGAAGAGAACGAGGAAGTAGAAGAGAACGCCTGATTGAACGTGGGCAAATAACATCAAGGAGTAAAGGATAAATAAAGATATATGTCTATAAGACTAATCAAAGTATCGAAAAATTTGAATGTGGGAATCAGCAGCCTCGTTGAATTCCTGCATAAGAAGGGTATTGAAGTAGAAGCAAATCCCAACGCCAAAATCGAGGATGAACATTACGATATACTTCTTAAGGAGTTCGGTAAGCACAAAGATATTCGCCAAGAGGCGATCGAGACAAGGGAGAAGTTGCAGCGGCGCGATGACAAGCGCGAGATCGTTGCTATAGAGGGGTACGAGCTACCCGAAGATCAACCTGCCAAGAAACGGGCGAAGCGGGAAACCACCATCGAGACGAGGGTGCCGGAAGAGATGAAGCCTCAGTTTAACGTGGTGGGCAGCATCGACCTGGACGCCTTGACGGAAAAGAAAAGTGCTCCTAAAAAAGAGGAGCCCGCGAAGCCGGAACCCGAAGCCGCGAAACCGGCAAGCAAGGCAGAAGTGCACGTGATCAAGGAAGAAAAGATCCCGACGAAAGAAAAAAAGGAAAGCATTACCGTGGAGACGGTCAAACAGGGACAGAAGCCGGTAACAACCGAGCAGCCCCCGAAAACCGCCGAAGCGCATGAACCGGTAGAAGTGAAAGCTCCGTCTGACAAGAAGGCGGAGAAGGCGGAGAAGGTAGAGAAGGTAGAGAAAGCAGAGAAAGCAGATAAAACGGCCGAACCCACGCCGAAACGGGAGTCCCCGGTAAAAGTGGAAAAGAAAAAAGCCGAGAAGAAAAAAGCCGAGAAACCAAAAGTAAAGAAACCGAAGGCCGATGCGGCGGGCGAACAACCGACAACCGAGGAAGCAGAAGACGAAGTATTCCGCCTGCGTTCCAGCCTCCCGGAACCCAACATCGTGGTGAAAGGCACCATCGACCTCAGCGCGATCAACGACCGCACGCGGCCGGCCCGTAAATCCAGGTCACAACGCCGCAAAGAACGCCTCGAAAGAGAACAACGAGCGGCCGGCAAGAAGGGCAGAGACGAAAGCGTTAAACAGTTGAAGAAAGAGTCCATTGACGATGACAGAAGGTCAGACGCGGATTCTGACAGCAGGAAGAAAAAACGTCGCCGTATACGCTCCAGCAAGGTGAATATCGATAAACCGGGTAGTTACACACAGTCGACGAGGGGCGACCGAAGGGGTTCGCTCAGGAGACCACTGAAGACGGAGGTGAGTGACGAGGACGTGCAAAAACAGATTAAGGAGACGCTGGCACGCCTCACCGAACGAAGAAGCAAGAGGGCGGGTGCCAGGTACCGACGCGAAAAGAGGGAGGCAACCGCCAACAGGCAAAGGGAGGAACTCAAGCAACAAGAAAGAGAAAGCAAGGTGTTGCAGTTGACCGAGTTCGTAACGGTCAACGACCTGGCCAACATGATGGACGTACCAGTCACCGACGTCATCTCTACCCTCATGAGCATTGGGGTGATGGTGGCCATCAACCAGCGACTGGACGCGGAGACGATCAATATCGTGGCCGACGAGTATGGCTTCCAAACCGAGTTCGTGAGTACCGACGTGATCGAGGCGATCGCCGAAGAGGAGGACAAGCCAGAAGACCTGCTGCCGCGACCGCCCATCGTGACCGTGATGGGGCACGTGGACCACGGGAAAACGTCGCTGCTCGACAGCATACGAAGTACCAACGTGATCGCGGGCGAAGCCGGCGGCATTACCCAACATATTGGTGCCTATAACGTCACGCTCCCCAGCGGGCGCAAGATCACCTTCCTGGACACACCTGGGCACGAGGCGTTTACCGCCATGCGTGCCCGCGGTGCCAAGGTGACCGACGTGGCTATCATCATCGTAGCGGCAGACGACAACGTGATGCCCCAAACCGTGGAGGCAATTAACCACGCGGGTGCGGCGGGAGTCCCCATCGTGTTCGCCATCAACAAGATCGACAAGCCGGGCGCCAACCCCGAAAAGATAAAAGAGAAGCTGGCCGAGATGAACTACCTGGTGGAGGATTGGGGAGGAAAGTACCAATCGCAAGATATCTCCGCCAAGAAGGGCACGGGCGTTCGGGAGCTGCTCGAGAAGGTGTTGCTGGAGGCAGATTTGCTCGAGCTGAAAGCCAACCCGAACCGACGGGCATCCGGCTCCATCATCGAGTCATCACTCGATAGAGGCCGTGGCTACGTCGCAACTGTCCTGATCGAGAACGGCACGTTGCGCCAAGGGGACATCGTGCTGGCCGGTTCCTACTTTGGCCGTATAAAGGCCATGTTCAACGAGCGAAACCAACGGATCGAAGAGGCACGACCCGCTGAGCCGGTCGTGATCCTTGGACTTAACGGCGCTCCACAGGCGGGCGACACGTTCAACGTGATGGAGACCGAGCAGGAGGCACGCTCCATCGCCAACCGCCGCGAGCAACTGCAACGAGAGCAATCGATACGTACGCAAAAAATGCTCACGCTCGATGATATCGGTCGCCGCATCGCGATAGGCAACTTCCAACAACTGAATATCATCGTGAAAGGCGACGTAGACGGTTCGGTAGAAGCGCTATCCGACTCGCTCATCCAACTCTCTACCCAAGAGATCGAGGTGAACGTGATCCATAAGGCCGTGGGACAGATTTCAGAGTCGGACATCACCTTGGCGGCCGCGTCAGACGCGATTATCATTGGCTTCCAGGTACGTCCTTCCCTGGGCGCCCGAAAAGAGGCCGAGAAAGAGGGGGTTGAAATCAGGCTCTACTCCATCATTTACGACGCCATCGAAGAGGTGACCGCCGCGATGGAGGGTATGCTCTCCCCCGATATCAAGGAGGAGATCACCGGCAACGTGGAGGTGCTCGAGGTATTCAAGGTATCGAAAGTGGGTACCGTAGCGGGCTGTATGGTACGCGACGGGAAGATCAAACGCTCAAGCCGCGTGCGCCTCATCCGCGACGGGATCGTGATCTTCACGGGCGAAATCGACTCGCTAAAGCGATTCAAGGACGACGTGAGAGAGGTTACCTCAGGGTACGAATGCGGTATCTCGATACGCAACTTCAACGACATCAAAGTGGGCGACGTGATCGAATCGTTCGAAGAGATAGAAGTAAAGAAAACCCTCTAAAAGCAAGAAGCTATTCACGCTATAAAATAAAAGATGAGTATGGTAAAAAAAGCGTTATTAAGTCTTAGTGTAACTGTTTTATTGGCAAGCGCACCCGCTTTGGCGCAACAGGTAATACCACAGGAACCGTTACAAACACCACAACAGGCATTCCAACAGGCGTCACAACAAAAGGTGACCGTCGCGTACGTGAACACGATGGAGTTACTAAACGCGTTCCCGGAACGGGAGGCTGCTACCCAGCACCTGATCACCTTAAGCCAAAACTATAAAGAGGAACTGGAGCTGATGCAGAGCGAATACAACAAGAAGTACTCCGATTACATCACCTACCAATCCTCGCTCGCTGAAAACATCAAGCTGCGCCGCATGCAAGAGCTCACGGAACTGGAAAAAAAGATGCAACAGTTTATGGACCTGGCACAAAAAGATATTGAAACACAAGAAGCCAGCCTGCTGGAACCGCTAAAAGGGCAGATTAACGAGGCCATCCGACAGGTGGGAATCGAAAAGGGATTCACCGTGATCTACGACCTGGACTGCCCGGGAATCGCGTTCGTAACACCTGATGCCGTGGATGCCAACCCCTTCGTGAAGGAAAAGCTGGGCATCCAGTAAGCAGGTGGATTCCAGGAAAAAATGACAAGGAAAACCGGATATCGGACGAATAGCCGATATCGGGTGTAACGATTCACAAATGAAAACGGGTGCCATTGGGATTTTTGATTCCGGGTACGGCGGGCTAACCGTCTTGTCGGAGATTCGGGCACGGATGTCCGGATACGACTACCTCTACCTCGGAGACAATGCCCGGGCACCGTACGGGAACCGCTCCTACGAGCGGGTGTACCAGTTCACCCTCGAAGCGGTGAAGTGGTTTTTCGACAAGGGGTGCCACCTGGTCATCCTGGCGTGCAACACCGCGTCGGCAAAGGCGCTCCGCACTATTCAGCAGGTGGACCTGCCCAAGCTGGATCCCGGCAGAAGGGTGCTGGGGGTGATTCGGCCGACGGCAGAGCGGGTGGCTCGCTTCACGCGAAGTGGGCACGTTGGCGTCCTGGGAACCGACGGGACCATCCTATCGCGCTCCTACGAACTGGAGATCGATAAACTGCATCCCGGGCTGACAGTCACCGGCGAGGCGTGTCCCATGTGGGTGCCGCTGGTGGAAAACAGGGAGCACGACAAGCCGGGTGCCGACTACTTCGTGAAACAACACCTCGACCGACTGCTCCAACAAGATCCCGACATCGATGCCATCATCCTGGGGTGTACGCACTACCCGCTGCTCATCGAAAAGATAGTGGATTTCTTGCCGGATAAGGTAACCGTCATCCCGCAAGGGAAAGAGGTGGCCGATAGCCTGCTAGACTACCTGCACCGGCACCCGGAAATGGAGGCTAAATGTACCAAAGGGGGAACCGTGCAGTATTACACAACCGATTCACCCGAAAAATTCAACCAGATGGCATCGCTCTTCATGAACGAGCCAGTCGATGCCCGAAAAACATCACTCGATATAACGAAATGAACGCGTTTGATATCCTTATATTAATCTTGCTGCTGCTCGCCTTCGTACATGGTTACCGGAAAGGGTTAATCATGCAGCTGGTAGGGTTGGCCACCATCATCCTGGCCGCCATCTTTGGCGGTAAACTGGCGGCGATAATCCTACCGGAGCTCGTGCGGCTGATCAAACTCACTCCCGAGGTAGCGAAAGTGATCTCCTACATACTCGCTTTCGCGGGTATCGCAATCGTGATCGCCCTGATAGGTAGACTCGTGCAGCGGTTTTTCGACGTGGTTTTCCTGAGCTTCGTCAACCGCCTCGCGGGTGCGCTGGTGGCGATAGGTACACTGATGGTACTTGTGAGCGTCCTTCTTAACCTGGTGTTGATGTTGGACAGGAACGAGACTCTCTTCAAACCCGAACTGAAGGAGGATTCGTTCTTCTTCGAGCGGGTAGAGGCGGTGGTACCCGCGATCGTGCCCTACCTGAACCGGGAGTTCTGGAAAGAGCACGTGCCGGAAAAATACCGGGAAGAGGTGGAAACGAAAACGGATGGACTACACCATCCTAAACCAACCTCCATTACTGTTGACTCGCTCTTTCAACAACGCCACTTTAACGTGGATTGATGCTGAGGAAGACAGAAGACAGAAGACGGAAGACAGAAGACGGAAGACGGAAGACGGAAGACGGGAGATCGTGAACGAAAGATGAACGAGAATTAATGCTGCAATTCATTCACAAAGAGGGAAAAGCCGCTCTGGCGAAGGTATTTGTCGTGCTGTTGATACTCAACGGCGTGCTGTTCCTATGCCTGCCCAACCACTGGTTCCCGATTACCGTCCTCGTTATATCAATCGTGCTGTTCGCGTTTACCCTCTGCTTCTACCGGAAACCGCGTCGGGTATACAAGGGAAAGCTGCACGGGCTGGTGAACGTACCCACCGATGGCAAGGTGGTGGTGATAGAAAAGGTGTTCGAGAGGCAGTTCTTCAACGAAGAGCGCATCCAGGTCTCCATCTTCATGTCGCTCTTCAACGCGCACGCCAACTGGGTGCCGGTGAGCGGCAAGATTACCCACCTATCGCACGTGTCGGGGAATTTTTGGGCGGCCTACCTCCCCAAATCAAGCCACGAGAACGAGCACACCAACATCGTGATCGAGACCCCCAACCACGGCACCATCCTAACGAAACAGATTGCCGGGGCAGTCGCCCGTAGGATTGTCACCTACGTGCACGAGGACGACGAGGTGCTTATCGGCTCCCCACTGGGGTTCATCAAGCTGGGCTCCCGAATGGATATCTTCCTGCCGGTCGATAGTGAAATAATGGTGAAGCTGGGCGAACAAGTCTGGGCCAACGTCACTATCCTGGCTCGATTACCCGAAATGAAGTCGCCCGAAACCAAGTCGCCTAAAATGAAACAATAAACCAGTATGCGCAAACATATACCTAACCTGCTCACGCTCCTCAACCTCCTGTCGGGCTGCATCGCGATCACGCTGGCTTTCCAAGGTCGCTTTACCGGTATGGCCATCGCCGTGCTGGTCTCTGCCCTGTTCGACTTCCTGGATGGCATGGTAGCCAGGCTCCTGAACGCCTACTCGCCCCTGGGCAAGGAGCTGGACTCCCTGGCCGACGTGGTAAGTTTTGGGGTAGCACCCGCTTCGGCACTTTTCGTCTTCTTAAGGGATGGTCTTTTGCGCCCCGGTGGAGCGCTATCCACGGATGGCACGCTGTTACCAGGTGACTCACTGCTCCAGGGTAACCCTCAACTACTTGAAAGTACACTGCTCCCCACACCCCTTCTGACCATTATCCCTTACCTGGCATTCTTGATCCCGCTTTTCTCGGCCTACCGACTCGCCAAATTCAATATCGACAAGCGGCAAACCCGCTCGTTCCTGGGTCTGCCCACGCCGGCCAACGGCCTGTTCTGGGTCGGCTATTGCCAAGGTATCCACACCCTGCTACCGATTGGGGGGCAAGCGCTGCTGTACATCACCCTCGGATTCCTTATCCTGCTCACCCCCCTGATGGTCACCGAGTTGCCCATGTTTTCCCTGAAGATGGATCGGTTCGCGGTAAAAGGTAACGAACGACAACTGCTGCTCGCGGTGCTGGTTATCGCCTTCGTCGCCCTGTGGGGATTCGTCGGCATCGCCATGGGGGTACTCGCCTACATCCTACTCTCGCTTATTCCGCACCCCAACGCCATACAGTAATGCCGCACCCCAACGCCAAACAGTAATACCGCACCCTAACGGCCAACATTGCCCCCACGCACTGCACTGCAACACCGCATTCCAATCCTTCCCCACTGTCTACCTCCAGCCGCGAAATCGTTAAATAATACAAACCGGTTAGAGAAGCTAACGGGAAGGTTGTATCTTTACCTTCTAAACAAACTAGTTGCCATTTATGGGGGTCATCATTAAGTTTTTCCTGTTTTTTCTCGTTACCTATCTTATTTTAAGGTCGATAGGGAGGCTACTGTTTGGTATACGCTACAAACAGAACACCCGCCGCTACGGGACTCCCCGCGATAAACAACCCCGTCGGGAACCACCCAAACAGCCTGAAACACAACAAGACAGGATTATCGGCTATCAAAAGAAAAACTTTGAATCGACCGAGGTGGAGGATGCCGAATTCGTGGAGATCAAGGAGAAGTAAATTCTCCAGGAGAAGATAAAAATTTTATTATCAGCCTTTTTTGGTTATTTTTGCAAGGTAATCATTGAGGAAATCATTTACATCATATAAGAATCAGTATGACAGACATTTTTGATCGGCTAAAAAGTGCCGAAGGTCCGCTTGAGCAGTATCGCAAGAAGGCGGAGGGGTACTTCATGTTCCCTGAGTTGGAGGGGGAGATCGCCCCTAGGATGAAATTCCTCGGCAGGGAAGTAATCACCTGGAGTTTAAATAATTACCTGGGACTGGCCAACCACCCGGAGGTACGTGAGGCAGACGCCAAGGCCGCGGCCGATTGGGGTATGGCCTACCCCATGGGTGCCCGGATGATGTCGGGCCAAACCAAACTGCACCGGGAACTTGAAGAGAAGCTCGCCCGGTTCGAGAAGAAAGAGTCGGCCTACCTCCTCAACTACGGCTACCAGGGCATGGTCTCCATCATCGACTCCCTGGCCACACGGAACGATGTAATCGTGTACGATTCCGAGTCACATGCCTGCATCATGGACGGTATCTTCCTCCACAAGGCCAAGGGAGGCAAAAGCTACGTCTACCCGCATAACGACATGGAGCGGTGCGACAGGATGCTGGGCTTCGCCACCCGCCAAGCCAAAGAGAACAACGGCGGCATCCTGCTCATCACCGAAGGGGTATTTGGCATGTCGGGCGACTTGGGCGACCTCCCGGGGATTCTCAAACTGAGGGAGAAGTACGATTTCAGGCTGATGATCGATGACGCCCACGGCTTTGGCACCATGGGAGCAACCGGGGCGGGTGTCAGCGAGCATTTCGGGGTGATGGACGAGGTGGACATCTACTTCGCGACCTTTGCTAAGTCAATGGCCGGTATCGGGGCGTTCGTCGCGTCTGATAAAGCGATCGTGGACTCGCTCAAGTACAACATGCGGTCGCAAATCTTCGCGAAATCCCTACCCATGCCGATGGTCGTGGGCGCACTCAAGCGGCTGGAGATGCTCCAAACGCAACCCCAGCACAGAGAGAACCTCTGGAAGGTGGCCAAGGTGCTGCAAGAGGGACTGGTCGCCGAAGGGTTTAACATCGGCAACACCCAATCGCCTGTCACGCCGGTCTACCTGAGCGGCACCGTGGCGGAAGGCACCAACGTGGTGATCGACCTACGCGAGAACCACCACGTGTTCTGCTCCATCGTGGTCTACCCGGTGGTTCCCAGGGATGTGATCATGCTCCGGCTGATACCCACCGCGTCACACACCAAGAGGGAGGTGGAGGAGACCATTGAAGTATTCAAGAAGATCAAGGCAAACCTGGATGCCGGAAAGTATAAAGCAGACGAGGTGCAGTCGATGGCGGTCTCGTGATTTGTCACCCCCAAAAAGCATCAAAAGCACGAATGACTAACTCAACTCGCGCCTATCAATTTTAAAACCTAACACCATGCTTCGAGTAAAAATTCAAAACAAGTACACCTTAACCTGTACCCAATGCAGGACGGAAACCCCCAATTTCTGGACCTGGTTCGATCAGGGGCAGCAATGCCCCAAGTGCGGGAGCAAACACTCCGAAGTTTCGTATAACCGTAGGTATCAACGGTTGCCCCGCATCATCAAGCGCACGCCCAACAGTTTCTGGCACTACTTCCCCTTCCTGCCGCTGTTGCGCAGGCGTCACATCGTGAGCAAGGGGGAAGGAGCCATCCCCTTGGAAAGGTGGACCTTCCTGGAAGAGTTCGCGAAGAGGGAGCACGGGCTAAACATTCAGGTGCACGTCTATCGAAACGACCTGAACGGGGGCACCGGGACCTTCAAGGACATCGCCGCCTCGTTGGCTGCCAGCCTCTTCAAGGAGATCGGCATCGATCAGTACTGCATCGCCTCCACCGGTAACTCGGCGACAGCTTACGCCATGTACCTCTCCATGGCCGGTGTCAACTGTTCCGTCTTCATGCCGGAAGACGCCCTCAAAGCCTCTGAAGCCACCATCAGCTCCTACGGGCAGCAGGTCTTCCGGGTGATGGGCGACTACGCCAAGGCAAAGGAGATCGCCGCGGGATACGCCGCCGCCCACAACATACCTATTTCGGCAGGTAACATCGACCCGATACGGGTGGAAGCCAAAAAGACGATGGTCTTCGAGTGGCTCCGCCAGATAGACCGGATACCCGATGTCTATATTCAGGCGGTGAGCGGCGGTACGGGTCCCATCGCCGTCGATAAGGGGATTCGTGAGATCAAGCCCATCTACCCCGAGTTGAAGAACCCCCGCTTCCTGCTGGTACAGACCGACAAGTGCGATCCCATGGTTCAAGCGTGGGAGGCGGCGGAAGCGGCCGGGTTCCCCGAGGGGTTCGAGAAGAACTACCCCATCATCGACAACCCCCAGACCGAGGTTCCCACCCTGGCTACCGGCAACCCGGGTACCTACCCCATCGTGGCGAAGCTGGTGAAAGAGTCGGGTGGCAGCTTCCTGAGGATGCGGGAGGAGAAACTCCTACCCGTCGGCAAGCTGATGGCCTACGAGAAGAAGGTGATTCCGGGCCCCGCCTCGGCGGTCTGTATGGCCGGCTTCTTTATCGCCCTTAGGAAAAACCTGATTAAAGATGGGGAGACGGTGCTCGTGAATATCGGTGAGGGAGCCAACCGCGCACCCTACTTCTTGGAGCAGATGATCTACACCACGCGTAAAGTGAAAAAAGTAGAAGAATGTTCACCGCACGTCATCGACGACTTCCGCGAACAGCTCTGGAAGGAAGTGCTGGAGGAAGATGAATGAAGAACGGTAAAACGATATGGATCACGGGGGCGTCATCAGGCATTGGCGAGGCGTGTGCTTACCTGTGGGCCAAGGAGAAGGCCAACCTCATCCTCACCGCAACCCGCGTGGAGCGGCTGATAGAGGTGCAAGAAGCATGCACCCGGCTGGGGGCCCGGTGCGAGGTGTTACCCTATGACCTCTCCGACTTAACGGGCATCGACGGGTTGACCAACCAAGCGATCGCTCTCTTTGGAAGCATCGACATCGTGTTCCTCAACGCCGGCATCAGCCAGCGTGCCCGCGCCCTGGATACCTCGTACAGCGTGGACAAGAAGATCATGGACGTCAACTTCTTCGCCCCGGTAAAGATCGCGAAGCGGCTCCTGCCCGCGATGATCGCCAACGGGGGCGGCACGGTAGCGGTCACCACCAGTATCTCGGGTAGGTTTGGCTTCCCGCTGCGCTCGGCCTACGCATCGTCAAAGTTCGCGTTGTACGGCTTTTTTGAAACCGTTCACGCTGAATATTACGACCAGAACATCCGGGTGGTAATGGTTTGCCCCGGCCGGGTAAAGACCCACATCTCCTACAACTCGCTGAAAGGCGATGGACAAAAGCATGGCCGGATGGACGAGGGACAGGCCGGTGGCATCTCATCTGAAAAGGCAGCACGAAAAATCGTGCAGGCCATCCACCGCCAAAAGCCGGAGGTGCTGGTAGGCGGTAAAGAGCTGCTGATGGTGTACATCAAGCGGTTCCTGCCGGGAGTGGCAAGGAAAATAGTGAGAAAAATCAAGGCGACGTGATTGAATGCCTTTCACGGAAAAGGCAAAATGCAAATCAACAACCAATCCACGCCCAACGAAAAACGACCAAGTCAATCAACGAATAAACAAACAAGCAACCATGAGTAGCGATAAGGGATTTATTATTTCGGGAATTCAACAAGTAGGTATTGGCGTGGAAAACCTCTACGAGGCGTGGAGCTACTACATCGACCTGTTCAACATGGACATCCGCATCCTGGAGGACGACAAGACGGCGGAACTGATGCTCCCCTACACCGGGGGCAAGCCGCAGCGGCGTCACGCCTGCATCACCGTGAACATGCAGGGCGGCGGCGGCTTCGAGGTGTGGCAATACGCTGAACGTAAGCCCCAGCCCATCGGCTTCGAGTTGAACATGGGCGACCTGGGGGTGTTGGTCTGCAAGATCAAAAGCCGCGACGTGATGGCCGCCTACGAGCAGTTCTCGAAAAACCCCAAGGCTAACCTCATTGGAGAGGTGAATCAAGGCATCGACGGGCACTCCACCTTCTACATGAAGGATCCATACGGCAACCTGTTTCAAGTAGTTCAGGACGATTATATCTTCAAGGATGAGAAAAAGCTGACCGCCGGCGTTGCGGGTGCTACCATAGGTGTCACCGAAATCGACCGGGCAATGACCGTTTACCGCGATATCCTGGGCTACGACACCATCGTGGCCGATGAGACCGGTATCTTCGCCGACTTCAAGGCCCTCCCCGCGGGAACGCGTGCCTACCGCCGGCGACTGCTTACCCATTCGCAACCGAGGAAAGGGAGCTTCAGCCAACTCTTCGGCTCCTCCTCCATCGAACTGGTACAGGCACTGGATCGAACCCCTAAGAAACTGTACGAAGGACGCTTCTGGGGCGACCCGGGCTTCATCCAGGTCTGTTTCGATATTCGCAACATGGAGGCACTGGGGAAATTCTGCGCGGAGAAAGGCCACCCCTTCACTGTCGATAGCAGCCAACGGTTCAAAGAGGGCGACTCGTTCGACATGGGCGATGCCGCCGGCCAGTTTGCCTATATCGAGGATCCCGACGGCACGCTAATAGAGTTCGTGGAGACCCACAAGGTTCCTATCGCCAAGAAGCTGGGGCTGAGCCTCAACCTCAAAAACAGGCACCCCGAGAAACCCTTGCCCAAGTGGATGCTCAAGGCGATTAGCTTGATGCGGGTGAAGTCGGAGGATCTGCTCAACAAGTAGCGCTAGCAACCTCGGCCAACAAACCTAATGATATCGGCTAATAAACAATAAATTATGAAAAAACTGACAAATATTTTTCTCGTAGCCTTTCTAATGCTTTTTCATTTGCCCTGTTCTGCACGAAAGCATGTGGGCAATAAGGAGAAAGGAGAAGCACTTAAAGAGGAGATCCTTCCTATAGGTAGTTTGATATTCGACTCAGGAGTCTTCCCCATGCATAGGGCCGAAGAGGTAACAAAATGGGAAAAAGCCAGAGGTGCAGAAGTGGACGTCATATCGGTTTTTCCAAGTCGTGAATCATGGACAAGCCTGTTAAGCAGCTGGTTCATGGATGACAAGAGGATTCCCGCCGGCTTTCAAGGAACGCTCAATATCGGTATGCCTCTATACCCGCGAGACGGAAATTTAGAAGAGGCCTCCAAGGGCAGTTATAATGCCGAATGGGAAAAGTTCGGGAGAATGGTGGCAGCCAAGTACCCCACCGCGTATATCCGGGTGGGGTGGGAAATGAACCTGAACGACTGGTATTACAAAGCCACTCCCCACAACGCGGCGCGATGGATTGCAGCGTACCGGCATGCCGTTACTTCGCTGAAGAAAGGGTCATCCACATTTCGTTTTATATTTAATCCCAACATCGGTCCCGGTCAGACAGGAACGGAAGATGCCACGGACTTTTATCCCGGCGATGCGTACGTGGATTTAATCGGCGTTGACGCTTACGATTGGTGGCCTCCCTACACGACGGAGGAAAACATCGCCTACCACTGCGAAAGGAAATATGGTTGGGACTGGTGGTTGGAGTTCGCGAAATCGCGTAACAAAAAGTTCTGCCTGCCTGAATGGGGAGTAGCCACTGCCAATAATAATAGCGGTGGAGATAATCCCGCGTATATCAACTTTGTATATTCCTGGCTAAAAGAGAACAGGAAATGGGTTGCCATGGAGTGCTATTTCCATGAAGCGGATGCCTATATCCGCTCCGACCTGTTTACCGGGTATAACCCTGAAGCATCTGCGGCCTACAAAAGCTGGATGCAATTATTGAAAAAATAATCAAGGATAAGTGGCGAAAAATGGGTAAATTTGCACTCCAATAATGGAAAACAAAAAACGCTATATAAAAATGAGGAAAAAAGCATTACTGATGATTTTGGACGGTTGGGGCATTGGCGACCAATCCGAGGCAGATTTAATCTACAACACTCCTACCCCATACTGGGATGAGCTCTTGTCTACTTACCCGAACGCGTACTTGCTGGCATCCGGCGAGAACGTGGGTTTGCCTGATGGTCAAATGGGTAACTCCGAAGTCGGACACTTGAATATCGGCGCGGGACGGGTGGTTTACCAGGATTTGGTGAAAATAAACCGTGCTTGTCGCGATAACAGCATCCTTGACAATCCCAAAATCATTAAAGCCTATTCATATGCACGTGATCATAAGAAAAAAATCCACCTGCTCGGGCTGGTTTCCGACGGTGGCGTACACAGCTCGTTGGAACATCTGTTCAAGCTGATTGATATCGCGAAAGAGTACGGCGTTGAAGAGACCTACGTTCATGCCTTTATGGACGGACGTGACACCGACCCAAAAAGCGGGAAAGGCTTTATCGAACAACTTCAAAACCACTTGGATAAAACAACGGGAAAAATCGCTTCCATCGTCGGCCGTTACTACGCGATGGACCGCGACAAGCGCTGGGAGCGTATAAAAGAGGCGTACGACCTGTTGGTCAGCGGTGTGGGAACTCCTGTAACCGATATGGTTCAGGCAATGCAAGACTCCTACGACGATGGCGTTACCGATGAATTCATCAAGCCGATCGTTCACGTGGATACCGATGGCAATCCCGTGGCTACCATCGAAGAGAACGATGTGGTGATCTTCTTTAACTTCCGCAACGACCGCGCGAAGGAGATGACCATCGTTCTCACGCAAGAAAACATGCACGAGCACGGTATGCACACCATCCCGTTGCAGTATT
>DUPB01000040.1 GCA_012838585.1 Bacteroidales bacterium | reverse complement strand
AGATATGGTACATTTCAGAGAACCGGATGATGGGAATTAACGGACCCTGATTCTGAGCCACATTCTGAGCGGTATAAGATGTTCCCGCGGGCCTCTGCCATGTCAAGTAACGTTTTAGGCCGTACCGATTATACCACCCCGAAAACCTGAAGTCATCGAGGTCTCCCGCGAACAGCAACTCCATTTTCTTCATTCTAAACCTGCTCGTACCGTAATACGATTCCAACATGAACTTGTCGTAATTCTCGTAGTTCTTATGATTGGAAAGAACCAGCAACAGCTCATCCGGCCGCTTGGTATAGATGTAGTCAACATTACTGATATTTCCTTGATAACTTGAACTCGTCCACCTAAACCAGTTTCTCTTGTGAAATCTATAGACGAGGTCCGCATTTTCGAAGGCCTTGTCATAATCACCCATGTACAGATATATCCTGGCCAAAAGAGCGGTCGCGGCAAAAAAGTTCATCCTCTGACCCCGGTAATTAAAAAAATCACCTTCTGGTAAATTCCTCCAAGTGTTGGACTGTCTATATCGTCCGGCTGGTGATGAGATGACACTGCGAAATTTAATCGTGTCAATTGGAGCCAACATGGTTTTTGCCATCTCCATATCGTTAACGATATTTTTAAGCACCTCATCTGAAGACAGGTTGATGGGACGTTTATCCGGGTACGTTGTCACGTAAGGAATGGTCAACCCCGAGGCATTGGTTATGGGCGCCGGGGCGAAAAGGCGAAAAAGATCAAAGTGCAACATGGCTCTAACCCCGTACATTTCACCCAAAATCAACGTCTTTTCCAGCGCCTTTTCTTTAAAAAACATGGTGTCTTGCTCTTCCACCATCTGTATGATGTTGTTGCAATTAGCAATAATGTTATACGCTTTGGACCATATGTTATCGGTAATGCTCTCCACGTAACTATTATCCCAAGCGAAATTGGCCGCGTAATACAGGTTAGTGGTAAGTACACTCGTTGTTACCTCGTAGTTGTGCCCCACCGCGCTTATAAAACCCCATGACAAGTTCTGACCGTATAATGAGGTGGAAGACATCTCTTTGTAAACACCATTAACGGCCATTCTAATCCCCTGTGACTCTTTGAACAAATCTTTTTGCAGGATTTTTTCAGAAGAGGTTACATCCAAAAAGTCGTTACACGTGCAAAAACTCAGGACGCAGGAAAACAATATAAGATGGTGTAAATATTTCATGTTAAAATGCAATGTTAAAGGTGAATGTTACTGTTCGAGCAAACGGGTATGAAGTTCCCATCTCTCGCCTTATGGTAGAAAACAGGGCGATGTCGTTCATATTGCATTGAAGCTTCAGCATATTAACACCATACTTTTTAAGCTTCGCGTGATCAAAATCATACCCCAGTGAGAGCGAGTTAAACCGAACGAAATTGTTCTTTTGAACAAAGCGCGATGTTGACCGGGTAATTATCAGTCCCTCTCTGATATCTTTTAACGGGGTAACATCCCCTATCTTCACCCACCTGTCGGTAACTACCCGCCTATCGGCGTTGGAGTTTATAAGGTCAACGTTTTCAACCTCATTTACCAACGTCTGATTATACCGGTCGCCTCCAAATTCATATAGGAAGGTGGTGTAAAACGACCACCTCTTGTATTGGGTGTTTAACCCGAAACTTCCTTGTCCCCAAGGTTCCGTGTTACCTATAACTTGTTGTTCTGAAGAGGTCCAATCGTAGGTTATACTTCCATCCCTTTTACGGTATACCTCTTTCCCGTTGGCCGGGTTAATACCCAGCGACTCCATCCCGTAAATCGCGGTTACCGAAGCTCCCTCTTCAAACTTCTTGATTGGCGTGGAAAACTTCCGGTTTATAGAGTGATAGGACGTATAAAAAAATGGATCGGTTATTGTTGAATAGGCTTTGAAATACTCGTCTACCCGTTCGTTGTACCTTTTTAGCGATTCGGATATTTTTTCGATCCTATTCACGTTGTGGGCAATATTCCCGAACAGGTAAACACTGAGGTCCCTCGACCTTACAATGCCTAAGTTCGCTTTTACCTCGAAGCCGCGATTCGAGATTTCCCCCACGTTGTCCTTAAACACCTTGAACCCGGAGGAGGTTGGTAACGATACGTCGTTTATCAGGTTTTTCGTGATCTTGTTGTAGAGATCAAACCTAAAAAAGTAACGGTTCATTAACGTCAGGTCTGCCGCTAAGTTATTGGATTGTGTCTTTTCCCAAGCCAAGTTTTCATTCCCCAAGTAGATTAAACCTGTCCCTATACCGGTTGGGTACCAGTCATCCATGAATATTTCAAACATGTTGTTCGACATGTACGGTGAGAAATTGGCTTTCCCCAACACTCCTGAATTGGCGGTCACCCTCAATTGGGTAATGAAGTCGTTGTTTTTTAGCAACGGGTAATTGTGGAAGTTTATACCCAGACCAAAAGACCAGAACGGGGCCCATTTCCTTTTTGTACCGAATTCAGATGAGCCATCCACCCTAACAGAGGTATCAAGTAGGTATATGTTTTTATAGCTGTAGTTTGAAATGAAAAAAGAGCCCATCAGTCGTTGTACATTATCACTAAACGTTGGTTTGTCCACGATTTCAAACGCGAAAGCGGGGGAGGCAAAATGCTTGCTAGAAAAACCCCGATAATGGTAACCCACGTAATCATACGTAGAGGCTGTAACGTTTACACCCAACGACAAGTTGATGTAGTGCTCGTTAAACGCCTGGTTGTACGCGGCAAATAGATTAGCGTTATGGTTGAGCCTCTTCGTATTGCTGGTTTTTAAATCGCCTCTTTTCAGGTATTCAACCGACCTGTCAAACGTAGTAGATTCCGGATCCTTGAAAACTTGGGTATCGGCATCATTATAGGTGATAGCATACTGCCCCTTGAGCAACAGCTGTTGCGTAACAAACCAGTTGATAGACAAATTGTTAATCCACTCTTTGTACCCTCCCCTATCAAAATTCCCCAAAGATGATTCGTATAGAGGATTTACCGCACTTCTAGTAGCACCCCACATACTGGAATAAGTGCTGTTCAACTCTCCGCTCTCGGGATCGTATATTTCATAGTAGGGCTGCAAGCGAACGTATTGGTTGAAAGTACCGTAAGGAGAATTCTTATTCGACATGATGTTGAAGCTCACCTGGTTCCTGATTTGTATTTTTTTCGCGATGTACTCGGTCGTCAAACCTACACCTTTCCTGTTTCGGGAAGACTCTTTCATCACCCCGTTTTCAATATCGTACCTCGCTTCAACACCGATGCGAAAAGCATCTATTCCCCCCTCAACGAACAGGGTATGCTTGTTGTTAAAAGCCGACTCTAAAGGCTGTGACAGCCAATACGTATCGACCCCCCGTAGCAATTGGTTGTATTTGTTGATGTAATTGAGCCTTTTGATTCGTTTCGCAGTTTCAAATGTGCTGTTTCGATATTCCCACGGTTCAGGGTCTCCAAAAAAGTTGGCGTTCTCTTCGGCTTGAAGCTTCTCCCGGGTGTTCATAAGGTTATAACTGGTCAAATCCGGGGCAGTAAAGGTGTAATAGCCCGAATAGTTCACGTTTATGTCCCCGGCTTTGGGGGTAATGGTTTCAATAACGATAACGCCATTCGCGGCCCTGGAACCATAGATAGCCGTAGATGAAGCGTCTTTTAACAGGGTTACCGATTTGACCCTCGTGAGGTCAATATCGTAAATCTTTTCCACGCTTACCTCGAAACCGTCTAAAATGAATATGGGGGTATTCGGATTGGTTCTCAATGAAAACTGTGACACATCCGTTTTCTCGAGAATGTCCAACTCCCTTATATCCGACAACCCCGATTGACCCCTCATGTAGAATTCAGGAAGCGCATTCGGGTCAGAGCCCAGCTCGATGTTTTCCATTATCCTGAACGATGGGTCAAATGTTTGGATGGAACTGATCAAGTTGCCCGAAGAAACCTTGAAAATATCGTCTTTGCTAATCTGGGTGACCGAACCAGTAAAACTCTCTTTCCTAATATTGGCGTACCCCGTTATCACCACCTCGTCTATATGAGCCTCGTCCTCAACAAGTTGTATGCTCAACGTGGTTTGATCGGTGATTTTAATCTCCTGCGTTACGTACCCTATAAACGAAATACGTATCGTCGCACCTGGGGGTACCGATAAACTAAATTGTCCATTGTCATTGGTAATTGTTCCCGTTTTCTCTTTCACCACGACCACGTTAGCTCCTATCACGGGAAGCCCATCTTTCTTATCGGTCACCAAACCGGTTATCGTGCGCTTCGCGGGTTGTTGTTCAGGTTCAGACTCAGCCTCCACATCCTCAACACTGTTTGAATGACTTTCCGGCGCGGACTGCTTGTCATAGATAACAACCTGCTTGTCCACCACCTCGTACTGCAAGTTGGCTCGGGAGACGATCAACTCCAACACCTCCTCTAAAGAGTCCGAGTCGATGGTGATATCAATTTTCTTGTTCAGCTTGTTTTCAATGTTTTCCGACAATAAAAACAGGTAGCTGCTCTGCTCCTCTATCTTGGTAAACACATCCTTAACGCGCGTATTTTTCACGTTAAGCTGAATGTCTTTCCCTTGTGAGTAAGTATTGGCTGTCATACTACATATACTTACAAATAAAAAGACAACCAACGCTTTCATAATTCTTGACACATGTTGATAATTATTGAGACACACTCCTCTTTGAATTGGATTTTTTTCCATATACTTGTGCTGTTAAATTTGATCATTACATCGCTACTACGCTACATTGATGATTTAGATTTGACCCCAAGCGAACAATAGGTCAGTATTGTTCGCTTTTTTGCATACATGTGTGCCATACACCAAGCATAATTCTTTTCAATAAGGTAATTCCATTTATCAATATTAGTACCTTGCGAATAGCATAAATTCCCTCTTTATCTATATCTGTCTTCCGCTGACGAATAATTGGAAAAGCGCCCGTACTTGAAAATCGAGTGAACAATGTTGCCTAGCCCCGTAAAATGGGCTATTTCTATTTCATCATTCGTTGCTTGATCTTGAGGATTGATGTCTCCCCGTACAATCGCCTCTATTACTTGCGATCCGGAACGGCAGATATAAAAATGCCCATCACTAAACGCGATCCCAAACTCATTGGTTTTGGGGTTGGTATGCATTGATACAATTTTACCAGAAGGGGGATTCTCACTCAATGAACAATCTTTAAACAGGTAGACTTGTTTGGTTTGATACCGGTAAAAATAGACTTTACTTCCTATGTTGAAAAACACATGCGGACTGGCTTGATAAGAGGTGTTTTGACCCCTTAACATCCAAAAAACAGTCTCTTCGTTAATGGGATAGCCACTTGCGAACTCGACTTGGTCTGGCTCGGAAACCTCCACGAGACTGCGCCCACTATTGTAACGGAGCATTGATTTCTGAAAGTAGTACTTTCCATTGTTTTTGTCTTTCAGTATATTTACGAGCATTGACGTACTCCATTCATCACAGGTTTGGGCATACACCAGTTCAATATTAGAAGGCATACCTTCACAAAAATCAAAGAATTCTGGAAATGCTCCCTTATCGTATGTTTTTTCTAAAGGAGGCAACATTTTGTCATTCGTGGATGATTTGAATATAGCCAACCATCGATTGTTTAATTCATCGAACATCAATTGAAAATAGGTTATTTTGGGGAAAGTAAAATGTGATATGCGCATCCCTCTGCCATCTGTGTATTCAACCGGGTTTGGAGGATACATGGCTGTTTGAAAACGACTTGCAACGGACTTGTTCATCCGGACATATATTTCCCCTTTGGCGCTTAACAAAATTTCAACTCCACTTATAGTTCCGTTCGAATAACATATTTGCGCGGTTTCAAATCCCTCGTAAGGGTATTTTTCACCTATGAACTCGTCTTTGTTTAACATCACTTTTTTGAAATCTCTCCCATCCAAAAGAAGGGATCCGGGTGCCCCCCTTTGCAATACCATTACTTGATCGTAAGCACTTGTAAAATGCTCTTCCAAACGATAGGGCTTCGAACCCAAGTTGTCTTCGGGATATAAATCTTTATAGATATCCGGATAAAGTTCATAGGTGTCAATATGAATAAAATCGAGGGAAGTGCGATTCTCTTTTTCAGAAAGAATTAACCATCCTAAAAGGAATTTTGAACTCACGTTTACTTTCATCACCATTCCCTTACTTAGTCCTGTTTCATTCTCCATTACATTGAAAAGAACATAGTTTGTCCCCATTTCATTAAAGGTATAACGTAAAATTCGGTCAGTTGAAATAACCTTTTCATTAAGGGTCCAAGAGAAGCTGAATTTCGTGGAATCCGTATCACCCCAATCAATAGGACAATAGATGTTACACTCTTCGTTTAAGTAAGCATTAAATTCTGCTTGCAGACCGGTTGACCAAGTATCGCCACCTTCTAAGGTAATATTAGGCATCGAAATCGTGGCGACCGTGGAATGATCCTCATAGCATCCAGTATGAATGAAGATCATGCAGATTAAACCAATGATAAAAACTATTTTTTTCATACGATTATTTTTTTCTTTTACATTTCGGTGTATGGAACTATTCCGTTAAGCCAAATGAGCATTGGTCAAGTTTACTTGGACAAGGCCATGGCGAGGAATAGTCTAACTTTAGTGAACATTTTCGATAAGCAATGTGGGCAGATGTCAAAATTATTTGACTCTGCCATTGCGAGAAAATGTCTAACTTTAGTGAACCCTCGATGTTTAATGATTATTGCAAACATGTCGGTTTCATTTGATGTTATTTTAAAACAAATTGCCAAGGACGGCAACAACCATTTCTGTACCATCCTCCTCTAACACGGGGGTTCCTTTAGCTTTTTGATCACTAAGGTATTTTTTGAACAGAAGGGAGTAATGACGCAATAAGTTGTCGTCAGCTCCTGTTAAATCCACGCCTACAACTTCTAAGAACAAAGTATACTTTTTATCTGAATAGGCTCCCAAGTAATAAGAAGTCACGCTACTCGTCCACCAAGGTGGTTTACTAAGAATGTTATGAAACCAAATGATGATAGTTCTGTAATCTGTTCTGCCCGCTAAAAAATCTTCCGCGTCTCTGATTTGAACCACGAGCCTTACTTTTTTCGTATCTAATAATTTATCATATTTAAGCTTTACATAGCAAGTGTCCCTTCGCGTTCCTTTACGCATGGTATAGGTGTCTTGAACTTCGTATGTTGTTTTAGGGGCAGTAGTCAGATCCTCTACAACGAACAGTTTGAATTTCTCATCCACGTACCCCACGCCGGTGGCATTTACAGGCAAGGGCAAATCGATTACTTTCTGCCCCGGGTAGAACAAAAATGACACCTCTATCGAGTCCTTTTCACTTCTCCCAAAGTATATGTACCTATCTGATGTGAGGTCTTCATACGTGGGAATCGGCTGTTCTTTACAACCAAAAATGGCAACCAATAAGAACAACACGAAAAACGGTAATATTCTCTTTATCATGTCCATTGAAGTTTAATAAAAATTGGTTTCACTTTCAGGGATGGGAAATACGTAGTAGCCTTCAGGAACTTCCATTAGTACTGGTTTTCCATCATATATAACCGGCCAGTTTAATTTCTTTAAATAATGCCAGGTTTGCCCTCGGGTCAAGAAATCGCGCGTGGCATCGTTTATTAATATCTCCATGAAAGAGTTATAATCTTCCGCGGCTGTAGGAGTAACAATCCCCCTACTGTCTTTAACCATCTTTAAAGTTTCCGCCGCTTGATCCAGCAATCCCTCTTCAGCAAAATACTCGCATTTGATATAGTATAACTCAGGCAGCTCGATTACCGGCAATAACCCCGAAAAATGAGTCATAAAGGTTCTTGTTTGATGACTGGTCATATCATAAGCGGGGTCGTTCGGCTCTTTCCACACCCTGTAATCCCTATTCTTTTGATCATAAAGCGCGATATAACGGTAGTCTGTATCAATATCTGCCCCGAAAAGCGAATTAAGCGTATTCATCTTCATGTAATTTGTACCCGCGGCTGTTTTATAATTATCCATGTTGTTTTTGTTCCAAAAACACAACAATGGTTCCGGGCATCTTTTCCCATCGATCTTGTTGGGATTGCTGTCATATTGATACCAACCAAAACCGAAGTTACTTTTACCTTTTACTGCCCATTCATCCAAAAGCTCATCGATATATTCTACCGCTTTCGCGTTGTCTCGTTTATAAGAATATACACGGGCTAATAGTGCTGTCGCACCCCAGTAATTCATTCGGGTAATCCGCTTGGAGAAGAAGCCGAATCCATTCCCGTAGTTCCCATCTTCGAGAAAATTTTGTATCCCCTGGAAAAGGTAGGTGCTTATATAACTCATGATATTGGGCTCAAAAAGACAATCAATATCGACATACCTCAATGTTTCACGAGCGAACTCCAGGTCCTCTATGATAAATTCCAACACTTCATCTAACGAGTTATACAGAGGAGACATTTCAGGATAATCGCGAACGTAGGGTATAGCCACACCTTTATACCCTGTAATAGGAGCCGCCACGAAGTATCGCAGCAATTCAAAATGTACCAAAGCCCTTATACCTCTCGCTTCAGCAATAATCATATCGCGTTCCCATGGAAACACGAATATTGAATTATCGGTTGTTTCAATATTTTTTAACAAGTTGTTGCAATTGGCAATCGCGTTGTAGCCTGTTTCCCATATACCTGCAAGAACTGCATCGATATACCTTTCATAGGTACTGCCCTTTCCTTCCATTACAGCTCGATACGCGGCTGAATTTCCAAGGCTTGATACGCTGTAGTTTCTTCCGGCAGCACTGGCAAACCCCCAAGTCAGCTCCTTTCCCCACAATTTCTGATCGGCTAATAACCTGTATATACCTACCAAGGCTGAACGGTAACCTCCACCCTGTTTAAAGGCATCTTCTTGCAGTATTTCCTCTTTGGAACGCACATCTAACCACTCGTTACAAGAAGTATACATGAAGAAAACGAACGACACAAGAAAGAGTATTGATATTTTTTTCATAATCATAAACTTAAATTCACATTGAAATTAAACGAACGAGCATAAGGATATGAGGTTCCCCTCTCCCGTCTGATGGTTGAAAAGTATCCCAAATCTTCCAACGTTAATTGAAGGCGTAGAGAGTGTAAACCAATTTTTTTAGCAACACCAGGGTTGAAATCGTAACCAACCGACATCGAGTTAAATGTCAACACGTTGTCATCTTGAACGAACCTATCGGTAGGACGCGTTATGGTGCTGCCAGATGATAACGCCAACAAGGGAACTACGTCTCCATATTCCTTCCATCTGTTCGTGAAAATTCTACGATCGCCACTGTAATACCTAATGTTGACATTTTCAATCTCTTGCATGGTTTGATTGTAAGCTTGCCCACCCCACCTGTATAAGAATGAAGTGTATAAAAAGAAATTTTTATAAGAAGCATTAAGACCAAAGGAGCCTCTGATTTTTGGTTCCGTATCGCCTAAATATTGCTGGTCCGCGGCAGACCAGTTATGATTGACCGTTCCGTCGCGCCTCACGAATAGTTCGTAACCATACCCCGGGTCAATGCCTAATGACTTATTGCCATAAATAGCCGTAAGGGAGTTCCCCTCTTCATACTTTGTCATAGGCTTTTCTCTTCCGGCAGTGCTTTGAGAAAAATACGCGTCAACACGATCATTGTACTCCTTAAGGGCAGTACCTATCTTTTGTATTATATTTCTGTTTTTATTCGCGTTAACGAAAGCATAGATAGAGGATTCTTTATTTTGAAAAACCCTAACATTCAACAACACATCGATGCCTTCATTCAAAATCTCTCCCATATTCCCTCTATATTTTTTAAATCCGGAGGAGGATGGAATCGCTAAATCGGCCACTTGATCAAGGGTTTCGGCATGATAGTAATCCGCTTTTAACGTTATGCCGTTATTTAGGAATGATATATCTGTACCTATGTTGAATGTTTGTACCTTCTCCCATTTCAGATTTTCATTCCCTAAACTATGCAAGACCATACCGAAATTCTGGCTGTAATCTTCATCGGTAAGCAACTGATAGGTTGTCCTAGCTTGCTGAGAGGTGAAATTCGCCTTTCCTGTATGGCCGTAAGTTAACCTTACCCTAAATCGATTCAGGGGCTCAAATTGCTTTAAAAAGGCGTAATTGTGGAAGTTCACCCCGGATCCAATCGACCAGAAATTAGCGATTTTCTTTTTGCTACCGAAAGCAGAAGAGCCGTCAAGACGTCCAGATATATCAAAAAGGTAGATGTCTTTTAAGCTATAGTTAAATTGAAGATAGCTGCCAAAACGCCTTGTATGATTGTCCTTGTAAGTGGGTTTGTTTTTCACATCAATCGCGTAAGCCATAGATGTGAAATTCCCTACTGGAAATCCCCGAAAATAAGAATAAATACCTGTTAATTTGCTTTCGGCGGCCTCCACGCCCAAGGAGAAGTTCAGGTTATGATTATTTATCTGTTGGTTATACGATAATAATGCATTGGCATTCCAGTTAAAATCCCTCAATTCGTGTTTGGCCAATTCGCCCCTCATGGTGGGATCAGATAAATCTATGTAAGAACCGGACAATGGGTCTTTAAAAGTATCTTTATCTTGCAACTGAAATGAGATACTATAAGTGCCGCGCAAAAGCCAGTATGGGTTTATATACCACAAAAGGCTCAAGTTGTCAGACACTGTTTTGTATTTGTCCGTATCATAACTATTCAAAGAGGCTTCATAAAGTGGATTCTTAATTTTCACGTAACCATTAGGTGGTACGTTGTTGTAAAATACCTTGAAAATCATCTCGTACGTTTCCCCATCTTCTTTGAATGGTGTTAAATAGGGCTTCATACGTACATATTCACTAAACGTCCCGTATGGGGAGTTCTCGGACTTCATTAAGTTAAATATAACCCTATTTCTCACTTGAAATCTGTTAACGCGATAATCTATACTCATTGTCGCTCCGGTTACATCCCTATATGATCCTTTCATCACCCCTCCATTATTCTGCATATTTAGTTCCGCGCCCCATCTTACATTTTTACTGCCTCCCTCTAATCTGAAAAAATGCTTGTGATTGAGTTCAGACCTAAGTGGCTTAGATATCCAATCGGTATTTATGCCCCTAATAATATCATTCTTGCGAAGATTGTAGTTTAACATTCCCGCTGTTTGATTTAGAGGTGAGGTGCCTCCATACAATCCGGCATAATATTCAGACTCAAGCATCTCATGCGCATTCAGCAAATCGTAACTTCGTAAATCGGGCACATTCACGAAGAGGTTTCCAGAATAGTTTATTCTAATATCCCCTGGCTCTAAACTCTTGGTTTCAATCACGATTACCCCGTTTGCTGCACGAGAACCATATACCGCGGTGGCTGCCGCATCCTTAAGAATATTAACGCTCTCCACCCTATTCATATCTAAATCGTAAATCGTAGATTGACTTACTTCAAAACCATCTAGTATGAAGATAGGCGCACTTGGATTGTTTGTTAAAGCGAATTTAGAGATGTCATCCGTGGTCATCATGTCCAATTCCTTGATTTCTGGGGTTCCAGAACGTCCTCTGATATAAAAATCGGGCAAGGTGTTGGGGTCAGATCCCATATAGTTATTCATCACCATCTTGATAGATGGATCAAATACCTCTAACGTTCGAATCAAATCTGTTTGAGAGACCTTAAGCATCTCCTCCTGTGAAATCTGGGTAACCGAACCGGTAAAACTCTCCTTCCTAATATTGGCGTACCCCGTTATCACCACCTCGTCTATATGAGCCTCGTCCTCAACAAGTTGTATGCTCAGCGCGGTTTGATCGGTAATTTTAATCTCCTGCGTTACGTACCCTATAAACGAAATACGTATCGTAGCACCTGGGGGTACCGATAAACTAAATTGTCCATTGTTATTGGTGATTGTCCCCGTTTTTTCTTTCAGTACAACCACGTTAGCCCCTATCACGGGAAGCCCATCTTTCTTATCGGTCACCAAACCGGTTATCGTGCGCTTCGCGGGTTGTTGTTCAGGTTCAGGTTCAGCCTCCACTTCCTCAACGCCACTAGAAGCACTTTCCGGCGCGGACTGCTTGTCATAGATAACAACCTGCTTGTCCACTACCTCGTACTGCAAGTTAGCTCGGGAGACGATCAACTCCAACACCTCCTCTAAAGAGTCCGAGTCGATGGTGACATCAATTTTCTTGTTCAGCTTGTTTTCAATGTTTTCCGACAATAAAAACAGGTAGCTGCTCTGCTCCTCTATCTTGGTAAACACATCCTTAACGCGCGTATTTTTCACGTTAAGCTGAACGCCTTTCCCTTGTGAGTAAGTATTGGCTGTCAAACTGCATATACCTGCAAACAAAAAGACAACCAACGCTTTCATAATTCTTGACACATGTTGATAATTATTGAGGCGCACTCCTCTTTGAATTGGTTTTTTTTCCATATACTTGTGCTGTTAAATTTGATCATTACATCGCTACTACGCTACATTGATGATTTAGATTTGACCCCAAGCGAACAATACTGACCCTATTGTTCGCTTTTTGCGTGCATGTACTGCCCTACACCAAACATGACTCTTTACGATAAGCTCACGAATCTCCATACGCGACACCACTTATCCATCGTTTATTATTCCATAGGCACTGATTTGCTTATTTGTTATAAATAAATATCGAATTGTTCTCCTTACTGTATTCCGTATCGGTTAGTATACCTATTGCCCTCATCACGTTATCGAAGCTTTCAGACAGGTAAAGCTTGCCATCGCAAGTCATACGCTGTATTCTTGGTGTCTCGATGTACTCGAAAGCCACGTTGTAATACCGCTCCAAGTAGTTCATCACGTTAATCAACGGTGTTTTATGAAGCACGATATACCCTTTTACCCAGCTAATATGCTGAAGTGCATCCGCTTGTTCTTTCCTGAAAGAAGAGCTAACCGTGTCTAAAAGCGCGATTTCGTTGGGAGAAAGCATGCAAGTTTCATCTACGTGATCAGACCTCACCTCAACGCTTCCCTCCAGCAAGACGACAGACTGTTGTTGTTGTTCGTAAGCTGAAACATTGAATGCAGTACCCAACACCTCCACGCGGAAATCAGTGGTTTTAACCACAAACGGCACCTCCTGCTTTTTAACCTCAATATACATCTCCCCTGTCAGTACAACTTCGCGCTTGTCGCCGCTGAAAGTCGAGGGGAAGTGCAAAATGGAGCCCGAGTTCAACCACGCTTTCGTGCCATCGGGTAGTTCGATTCTGGAGCGACGGCCATAGGGTACAACCAGCGTGTTTAACGTGTTTTCGGCTATCTCGATCTCCTCGATTTTCTCCGGGTTATTGTCACTCTGTATCGTGACCGTTCCCTTCTTATCAATCTGAATGTCGATATTCTCCTCGTACAAAACCGTTTTTTCCGAGGATACAAGGCGTATCTCTTTAGCCTCTAACTGATTGACAACAATCTGCTCGTCAGGCTCTTCTGGCATCAAAAACCTGTACAAGAAAAACCCCGTCAACACCAACAGACACGCCACGGCACCGTAAACCATGCAACGCGGCTAAACGGTCCTTTTCTTACGGTTTCGTTGAAGCTTCCCCTGTTCAATGGCTCGCACGATTTCTTGAAGTATCTGCTCCTTGTTCTCCGGCTTAATACACCACTTGGTAAATAAATTTTCTTTCAAGTATGCATCCGCGAGCTCCATTTCATGACGTAGGTCAGGGTATTGGAGCAATTTTTCCTCCCAATATCCATCAAGATCTTCTTGAGGAGCTAAGCGCCAAAGCAAGAACCTTTCGTCCCTTAATAGCTCTGAACACGTTTTATAACAAGAATTGTCGACCATACGAACCTATAAAATTTCTGCCCATTATAAAAGAGACACTAAAACCCCTGAATTGTCGCCTTATTTAACAATATTATTACCTCGGTATTCTTCACAAGGCACCCTGTCCAACAACCGAAGCGTACCGTTCAAGATAGGGGGGGTGAAGGCGAAATAAGCGACGTGAGTTATTCGCAGTATTTTGTACGAAGCAGTTTAAACGACTTGTAGATCATTTTGCGCACATTGCCGTAATTCATTCCCATCAGTTCGGCCACTTGCCTGTAGTTATACCCCTCCATAAAGTGGAGGTAGATAATCTCCTGTTGCCTAGGCGACAGCGAAGCAAGCATGGCTTGGATTTCCCTCTTTTTCTCTTCTTCCTCCTCCATTTGAATCAACCGATTTTCCGCGTGATCGTATGTCTCCGCGATGGAAACCTCTACATTAATTACAGGGCTAAACGATACGCTTTTGCCCTCTTGTTTGGCGATATCAACCAATCGGTTCCTTAGCGATTTAAGGAGGTAAAACTTGATGTTGGAAATCCCGGTTAAATCTTTTTTCTTCTCGCACAGGTTGATAAACACGTCTTGAATGGCATCGACAATGTTTTGCTCTTGGAATCCAAGGTAGAGGGCGTACGTGTACATATCATCTACACAATCGGTATAAATGGATGCTATATCATTGCTCTCTATCATGGATATTGTATTAATACTCACAGGTGTAAATCAGTGAATTTACAGCGTTCAAAAAAAATGCAGATTTACAAAAAACAAAAATAGATGAAAATACAGCTTTTTCCAAACAAGTAAAGTGAAAACTCCGGTCAATATCCAGAGGAAGCCCCTTTCATCTTGCCACATGGCCGTGAAAGGGGCTTCCGCTGGATTTTTGCGATGGCCTTACAACAACTGGGTAGAGAAGCCGGTTAACCTGATAGTCTTTTTACCGTGTCTTACCTATACCCTGAGTTGATCTGGCCTATCGCTGTTCTAATGTACGTACAATGGCATCTACATTATTCTTGTGCAACTGTTCCGATAATTTTGTCAAATCCCCCGTATGTTTTAATGTTTGCTTCATCAATATTCCCTGTGTTAATTCCGGTTAGGGGTATGGTATACAGTGTGCCTTTGTTGGTTGGGGAATAGCTTCCAACCAAAAGGAGCATTTCGTGAGAGTCCATCGGCACCTTATATCCAACGCCGGAAACGTAGGTACGCGGGTTAATCAGGTACCATGCCTGTCTGAACATGTCTATATGGGTTATCTCTTCCCCCGCGGGCATGGTATATCTTAGCTCGACCCTCGGCGTAGCCCCGGCAAGCAGTATGGCATAAATTTTATTTTTTGTCGCGAAATAGACAACCTCTTGATTTTCACAAATAACAAAACCTATTGCCTCATCAAGCTCAGGAGATGAGATATCATACACGTTTTTTGCCCCAGGTTTACCGAGAACATAAATTTGAACTTTCCCGGTTGTTTTGTTTCTCATCACAAAGTAGTGATTCCCTGAAGGACCCACGTTTGCCTTTAGGGTCTCTACATTGGGTACATTGTTTGGATCAAAAGGATCAGTTGACGCGTCGTATGTAAAAGGACTCGCTATCGACCTGGCAGCAATATACCCCTCTAATTTTTTAAAACATTGATTTTTCTTGTCATAAAAAACCAACCTGGGCTCAACCCCACTTGTTTCATGAACTACCGACACGTATTTATCAACCGTGTAATCTCCCGACACGGAAACGGTAATTTTAGTGCGGAAGAACCTAATTTCACCATTGTTTATGAAAAGAATTACGTTTGATTGGTTGCTTAATTGAGTAGGCTTAAAAATCAATTCATCGTCATACGACAAGTCCAAATTTTTACCCACTGTAGAAAAATCCAATAGGTCAAGTGCCATAAGTGAATTGTCCGTTATCGTGTAAAGGGTTTTCGCATTCGCCGATTTCACGTGTTCAAAACGGGTACTGGTTACCAGGCCATCAATACCCTTTTCATTATGCAGAGAATAGAGGTGATGCATCGTTGTGGGGTTATCCTTATCGTATTTTTCCGTGAAGTCTTTCCCCATGATCAGGGAGATGTCGGTCGTTGCATCATCCTTGGTATCCAGAACAAGAAGTCCCTCTCCGTAGCTGGTTTGAATATAAACCGTCCACATAACGCTATAAACCAGATCTTCTTTCATGTCTGTAACCCTGTACCATATCCCGTAGGGATTGGTAGAGGGTTTGAGAGAAATAATGGTGTCTAAATCCTTTTTACTGCTTAAAGGCATGAAAATCTCACCGCTGTAATAGCCATACGTGTAGGGGGTCATCGTGATCAACCACTCGTAGGATAAATCCGATTCGGACAACCCCTCTCTTGATACCTTAGGGCTTATCTTCAATGTTTCATTATTAAAAATGTAGAATGGCCCGGCTATTCCCGTGGTATCTATTTTTACTTCCGGGATATCAAATTCTTTAACCTTGCTAAAATCTTCATAGCACGAAGAGAGCAGCAAGGCGAAAATTGAAATTATCAATAATAATTTATGTCTTGTCTTCATATCCAACGTTTTAATGTATAGGAATTATTTCTTCTCCAGCATATTGGCCATCATCGTGCCGATAGGGTTCTCCAGGATGCGCCGCGTTGTAAGCCCTTACCCAATTACCGAACTTTCGGGCAAGCACGTGTCCTTCCGCTTCTGATACCCTTGTTCCATCGGGACCAGCCAAGTAATACCAAAACTCGGTTATGCCACAAGAGGCGATTATTGCACGATACACGTTAGAGGAGTATCGTGCGCAAAAGAAGAAGCGCATGGCGTTCCACGTGCTTGGCTGGACTAATTTAGCCGTCCAAATCAACAGTACCTCGCTGTTTTCCTTGTTCCCGGGTTGAAAGTCCTTCGAGGGTATTACCCTCAACCTTAGGCTATCCACATGCTCTTTCAAATTCGGGGCATTGTAGACGTCAACGTGCAATTTGCCCTCGTATTCCCCAGCTTTTACCGTTCCATGCAGAATTTTATAATGGCTATCCGGGGCGTTAGTTTGGGCATGATCCTTTATCGCTTCAACATTTATCACCCTGTCGTAGTCCTTTGCCAAGCCAATTATCCTCATCGGAATGATCATGGTCTCTTTTTCAGCGTCCGGGTTGGCGATAAAAGACAACTGCTCTTTAGTATTCACAAAGGCGATCGCGTCTTCTCCCGCGAATTCGTCCATTTCATCATATTCACAGGAGTAAAAACAAAATGGAAGCATTGACAGGAAAAATATTACAATGATTTTTATTTTCATTTTCATAACGGTGTGTATTATTAATTATTTATTGTACTCTATTCCCGTAAGTTACCTCTGAAACAGGATATGGAAGCATGTATTCTTTATCCGTCATGGTTCCAATATAACCCAAAATCTCCGAGAAGCCCAATCGCTTGTAGTGATAAAACAGTTGACCCTCACAAACAAATTCCTTCATGTATTCCTTTGTAATTTCATTCATTATTTCTGATTCAGTAAGGTCACTGCTTAAGGGTTGTGTGATGTTGCGTTTTTCTCTTACAGTGTTCAAATATTCAATAGCTTTGCCGTAATTTTTATTGGGACCCGTCGTCAGGCACTCGGCCGCGATATAAAACATTTCGGTCACACGAATTAAAGGTATTCTCTGCCCGTAGTTACTGTTGTTTTCACTTTGGAACAATTTTCTTGGGGCGTAGTTCCTTAACCCCGAACCTTGTCGCTCTATTAAATTGATGTATCTTATATCGAGCTCATTTTCAACCTTATCTGCTTCATACACGGTTTGGGCTCTCTTTTCCGTCAGAAAACAGCGCTCGTAGGTGGCATTTGGATTGGAAGCATCAAACCAAACCCCTATGATATCTTTTAAATCGGCCACGTGAATGGCGAAAATATGTTCATTCGTAAATGTCATATCCCTGTTATCCGGGTTTGAATTGGTGAGGGACCTCGGGTTAACCCACGCCCAAATATCACTTTCAATCACCTCTTCCGCTGCAGCAAGGGCTTTAGCTTTACTCTCGGGGCTCCCTTCCCAAAGCCACGTTCTAGCCTGTAACGCCCTCACCGCGTAATAGTTCATTCTATAATTCCTATAATAGGTGAAAAAACCATGATTGCCATTGACGTTTGTATAATAGGTGTTGTCGTCCGCGTGAGCACCGTAGATATAGTCCTCTTTCAATAGTTCGAGCGCTTCCGCTAAATCTTTTTCTATAAGCTTAAATGTCTCTGTATATGAAAGCTGAGGGGTTAGATCCTTCGTGTACTTGGTAACGTACGGGATCGTGTAACGGCTATTTAGATCGGTTCTGTTACTCCAATCGCCGTAACCATACAAACGTAAGAGGTCGAAATGGAAAAAAGCCCTTAGTCCCAGCAATTCTCCTTTCATAAGCTTGTAAAATAACGGGGAAACATCGTCCTGCCGTTTTTCCAGCTCCAACAACATGATGTTAATATTGGCTATCAAGTTGTATTGTCCTTGCCAAATGTTGTCGATATAAGGTACAACCCTGTTTTGCTGATATTGATAACTCAACAAGTATATGTTGTACATCCCACTTATTTGTGCATATTGCTGGGCAATAAACTCTATAAAATGCCACGTTAAATTCATGGCATATAGTTTAGGTTCTTGCATGCCTAAATAGACTCCTGTAAGCGCGTCCCTGAAACCGTCTTCACTCTCAAACTGGCCATTGATAGACATTTCCGTTCCGGAAGTCTCCTTTAACCAATCTTCGCACGATAACGTGGTGCATCCAATGAGAAGTATTATAATGAATAATCTTGTTTTCATAACCTATATTTAAAAAGTTGCCATCAATGATAATGAATAATTGCGCGCGTACGGGTAACTTATACCCCTCTCGATTCTGATCGTGGAGAATGTAGCGATGTCATTCATGTAGAATGAGAGTTTCAAACGTTCCAGTCCCAACTTTTGTATCGCGTTACGATTCCAGTCGTAGTACAACGTCAAGTTCCCAAAAACCAATTCATTTCGTTTCTGAACAAAGCGGGTAGAGGGCCTCGTTTTAAAATCAACATATTTCCCGTCGTCATAATCATACACCCTATTGGAACCAATTCTTTTGAATAACGTTTGTTGCCCGGGCTCCTTCCACCTACCGGTAAGGACTCTTCGGTCCAAGTTATACCTCACATCCGCATTCTCAATCCTGTCAACCAAGGTTTGGTTGTACATGTAGCCACCTCCCTGGAAGCGAAAATTGGTATTGATACCAAAACCTTTAAATTCCGCGACTATCCCGAATATCCCACGATATTTTGGTTGGGAAGAGCCACAGGGCACCATATCCAGGGGATCCCATGTATATGTTGTATTCCCGTCTCTGTCAACCAGCAATTCGTTACCGTTTGCCGGGTCAATACCCAGTGATGGTACCGCCCAAATTTCGTTCATAGAGAGTCCATCCACGTATTTAAGTACCGGCTTGGTTCCCATCTTTGAAGCCGCTTTGTCTTGTGTCTCATTAAAATGCTTCATCGCTTCAGATAGCTCCATGATCCTGTTTTTATTGGTTGAGAGGCTAACGTTCCCGGCTAAGAAGCCATTTCTCCCCTGCCAAAACGTGTAACGAGCACTCACTTCAATCCCTCTGTTTTCTACCTTACCAATATTCTCGGCCACCGAAGAAAAGCCTGTTGAAGTTACGATATTGAGGTCGGTCAACAAGTTTTCGGTAATCGAGCGGTAATAGTCGAATTTCACGTCAAATCCAAACATCTTGATGTCAACCCCCGCGTTGTAGTCTAACTTGCGCTCCCACTTCAAATCATTGTTCTCTAATGTTTTTAAACGAGAGCCGCCCCAATAAGGCGTGTAAAACTTCCCCATGATATACTCGTAAATCCCAATGGCTTTATTTGATGAGAAGTTCTGGTTACCGCTTGTGCCGATAGATCCCCTGAGTTTCATGTAATTGATTACTCCAAGGTTCTTTATAAATCGCTCGTTGTGTAAATTATACCCCAACCCAACGCTCCAGAAGTGAGCCCACTTGCTGTTGTCGCCAAACATGGAAGAGGCATTGTTTCGTATCGTGAAATCAGATAGGAAGCGGTCATCAAACACATACGACACCAACCCGGAAAACCCTATTTCATTTCTCAGGTAGTTGATTCCACTTGGCCTAGAATTCTGTTTGTACTGCATGGCGTAAATAATATCATCCATCGCCTCGTTGGGAAATCCTTCCGTGTTAACCACTATCTCCTTGCTCCTGTTTTGCGCTATGTTTGAGCGGACATTGGCAAAAAAAGTGTGTCGCTCGATATTCTTCACGTAATTCACAAAGAAGTCACCGGACAAGACGGTTTGCGCACCATCATTCTTTTGGAAAGATCCTTTTCTATGTCGGTCAACATTTCCGTAATTTCTAAACATAGAGTGGTCGAAAGGATAATACTCTTCGTACTCGTTATTTTTAGCGGTTATCCCCAATCGCAATGTTGCCTTGAGGTCCGGTATGATAGTCCATTCGGTATAGAAGTTGTTGTTTACTTGAATATATTGGGCCTCTTTTTTCACGTTCATAACCGCGTAGTAAAGTGGGTTAGCCATAAGCCCACTGGGTGCCACGTCATAGAATTTCTTAGGATTTCCATACTCATCTAAAACCTCGCTATAAGGATTTATTTGCGTGTAATCGCTGAAGCTGCCGTAGGGAGAATCTTTAGATCTATTTTGGGTTATAGAGGTGATATTCCTGAACAGTACTTTCTTTGTTCGGTAAGACAAATTCACGTTCCCGGAAATAGTTGTTCTATTGGAACCTTTCATCGCCCCGGTTACCTTGTTGTACGAGAAATCTATAATACTTCTTAACCGGTTCTCCCCCAATTCAACCGAAAGGTAATGCTTGTTACCCACTCCCGTTTGCAGTGGCTTGGCCAACCAGTATGTATCGACCCCCTCTTGTATCAATTTTTTGCGTTTGTAATAGGCTTCAAAATTACTTGGGTTTTTTAAATTGTATATTCCCTCCAACATTTCCACTTCTAATTTTTCCATGGCATTGGTCAAATTATAGCTCGTCAAGTCGGGAATTTCCAGGCTCAATCCACCGTTATACGTTATCCTGGCACCATCTTGATCGAATTTTTTGGTTTCAATAATGACCACCCCATTGGCAGCCTGTGAACCATATATAGCCTTTGAAGCCGCATCTTTCAATATATCAATACGTTCAATCCTGTTCATATCCATATCCATGACTTTCTCGATGGAGGTTTCAAACCCGTCTAATATAAACAGTGGCTGATTGGGTTTATTTAAGTAATTACCTTTCAGGTTTAGCGCTTGAGCCTCATCGGCAAAATCAAAGGTTGACGTTCCCCTCAGTTGAAGTTCGGGCAAAGCGTTCGGGTTGGAGCCAAGGTCAAAGTTGTCTAAAACCACCATGGAGGCGTCAAGATTCTTTAAACTCTCGAACAGGTTTTGGTTCCCGATATTCTGTAGTTGTTCTCTGGAGTATGATTGCGTTGAACCGGTGAAGTTTTCGGCTTTACGTACCATAATACCAGTTACCACCACCTCTTCAATCTGGGCGGCGTCCTCTTCCAGTTGGATATTCAACATGGTTTGATTGGTGATTTTCACCTCCCGTGTTACATATCCTATAAACGAAACGCGTAGCGTTGCCTCGGTGGGTATCAACAAACTGAATCGTCCCTTCTCATCGGTGATCGTTCCAGTTTTGTCTTCAACCACGACCACGTTCGCCCCTATCACGGGGACCCCATCCTTTTTGTCGGTCACCAACCCGCTAATCGTGCGCTTTGCCGGTTGTTGGTCGGGTGCGGCTACCATCTCCTCAGTATCGCTTGAGCGGTTTTCGGACGCGGACTGCTTCTCGTAGATAACCACTTGCTTGTCCACCACCTCGAACTGCAAGTTGGCGTGAGAAACAATCAACTCCAACACCTCCTCTAATGATTCCGAGTCGATGGTCACGTCAATTTTCTTGTTCAGCTTGCTTTCAATGTTTTCTGACAATAAAAACAGGCAGCTGCTTTGCTCCTCAATTTTGGCAAATACATCCTTAACACACGTGTTTTTCACGTTAAGTTGAATGCCCTTACTCTGCGAGTAGGTATTGGCTGCCACGCTGCATATACCCACGAACAGAAAGAGAACCAACGCTTTCATGATTCTTGACACATGTTGATGATTGTTGAGGCGCACTTCTCCTTGAATTGATTTTTTTTCCATGTACTTGTGCTATTAAGTTATGTCATTTCATCGCTGCATTGATGATTTACGTTTGATTAATTCAACAAAATATATCACCGTGGTAACCTCACAGCTACCCTTGACATAATAGAGACATAAATATTTGAAAATTGTCGCCTTTTTTAACAATTTATTAACGAGAACATTTTGCAAGTTATCATGTTCTTCTGCCAGCAAAATGTCATTTTCAGGGCAGGATGGGTGAAAACATGAGAAGCAACGTGAAGTATTTGCCGTATTTGGCACGAAGCAGTTTAAATGACTTGTAGACCATTTTACGCACATTGCCATATGGCATATCCATCAGTTCAGCTACTTGCTTGTAATTGTACCCCTTTATAAAGTGGAGGTAGATGATCTCCTGTTGCCTGGGCGACAGCGAAGCAAGCATGGTTTGGATTTTTCTCTTTACTTCATCCTCCTCTTCAAGTTGAATCAACCGGTTTTCCGTGTGATCGTACGTCTCAGCAATGGTGAGCTCTACATCAATTACAGGACTAAACGACACATGCCTACCCTCTTGTTTGGCAATATCAAGTAGCCGGTTCCTTAGCGACCTGAGGAGGTAAAACTTGATGTTAGCTATGTTGGTTAAATCTTTTTGCTTCTCACAAAGGTTGATAAACACGTCTTGAATGGCATCGACAATGTTTTGCTCTTGGAATCCAAGGTAGAGGGCGTACGTGTACATATCATCTACACAATTAGTATAAATGGATGCTATATCATTGCTCTCTATCATGGGTGTTGTATTAGTACGCACATGCGACCGATGAATTTACAGCGTGTAAAAATAGAAAAAATGCTTTATATTACAAAAATAGATGAAAAAATGGCTTTTCCCAAACAAGTAAAGTGAAAACAGTAGACTTGAAAAATGTTTGAATATCATTTTTTTGTGTATGTTTGTACAGAGATTAGGCAAACATGGACAAAATAGACATCATAAACAAGTTGCAAGAGCTAAAGCCAAGCTTACAGCAGGAGTACGCTGTAAAAACGCTGGGGCTGTTTGGCTCGTTTGCCAATGGAACCCATACTGACGATAGCGATATAGATATTTTAGTGGAGTTTGAAAAGCCTGTTGGCTGGAAGTTTTTCACGCTTGAACAACACCTTGAAAAAACATTTAACCGGAAAATTGATTTAGTTACCGTTGGCGCATTGAAAGAGCAATTGAAACCATTGATATTAAATGAAGTACAATACATTTAAACGATAATGAAGAAACGTTCATACAAGATGTATCTTGATGACATCCTTACAGCAATCGGCAAAATTATAGAATATACCAAGGGATATGATTATCCTTCCTTTAAAGCTGATAATAAAACTATTGATGCAGTTATTAGGAATTTTGAAATTCTTGGCGAAGCAGCAAAAAATATCCCCGAAGACATCAAACAAAAATATAATGAAGTCCCTTGGAATGAAATGTACGGGTTAAGAAATCGTATCTCACATGCTTATTTTGGAGTTGACCTCGATATTATATGGGATATAATCTCCAATCATCTTCCCAAGAATAAAATGCAAATAGAAGAGATTAACGAAAAGTTGCTGGATTGAACCCATTACCTTACCTTTGCCTCATGGTTTGCATGTCGTCTTTCCAAACAGGTAAACCGCCTTTTTATTAGAAACTAACCACACATCCACATGTCGAGCAAACAACCCACTTTACTCGCCAAGGTTTGGCCTGTAAGGTTTTTGAGCCTCATCGTGTTATCGCTTGGCTTTACCGCCCTGACTAACGGACAAGCAATAGCCGGGGAGCTTCACGTGAGCGATTCACTGGTCGAAACATCGGTTGGTACCGGTCGTTTCGCCGAACTGGTACTTTCCACAAGTAATTTACCAGCCAGTATATCAGCGCATCATGACCAACCTTCCAGCGCTTCGTCTTTTTCCGTGAGCGATTCAACGATCGGCACCTCTTACACGACCGGGGGTCCCGTGGTGGCAACACGCTACGAGGTTAACGGCAAGCTGTTCCAATGGCATTGGGACGGCTATTCGAACAACCTGCTGCTCGAGTTGAAGGAGCCTGGCCATAGAGAGGGTTCCTTCAGGAACAGGGGCACCCTGAACATGGTTGACCTAAAGACGAAAAGCGTGAAATGGTCGAGGCCCATGAATTTTAACTCCTCAGAGGCCAAACTGATGGGCGACTACTGCTTCTACGCGGAAAAGAAGAGGAACCACCGACTCCATCCCGAAACCGGGGAGGTGATGTGGAAGAACCGGAACGAGTTTTACTTTATCGACCCGGTATTACAGATTGGTGTTGGCTACCCGCTCCAATCGCTCTCCAACAGACTAACGGCAGTCGATTTGTCGACTGGCAAAGAGTTATGGAAGAAAAATGTTAACCGACAATCCGGATGGGACGACGCGTACATGCTGAACGACAACACCTTGTTGATCTCGGTCGACGGTCTCCAGGCCATCAACCTAACCAGCGGCCATGGATGGAGGTACAAGGCCAGCACCTTCCACAAGGAGATTGGAAAAATGATTGGCTTTAACGCCATCAATATCGTCTTCGCGTTGCTATTCGACATCTACTTCTGGCAAAACGAACCCGATACCTATTCCGATATGGTGTCGAACATGCTTATCGATCCGCATGAAAATATCCTCCTCGCCTCAAAAAATCGAATAACCAAGGTGAACCATTCGGGCGAGATACAGTGGTCGACCCCTCTGCCGGAAAAGAAAACCTCGAAATCATCCATCTTCCTGGTCGGCTCCCGCGTTTTCATGATCAACCGCGGACACGCGCTATACAACCGCGGCTTCGTCACTAAGGGAACCCCCTACTTCGCATCGTTCGACCTGCAAAGTGGGAAGCAACTGTTCCTGGAGACCATCACCCAAAACAACGAGTTCGTCCACACCTTCCAGGCGGTAAACGATTGGCTATTCGTGGCTTTTGAAGGTAGAATCGCCGCCTTCTCGCTAAGCGATGGCTCCAAGATAACCGAAAAAACGATGGTGTTGCACGAAGGTGAGCTCCTAGACCAGTTCGTCCAAGCTGGGATCTATCGGACAAGTACGGATAATAAAATTGGGGGCAAAAACGAAAGCGAAAACATTAAGGGGAGCGGGATCAACTATGGGAATAAAAAAGAAAGCGGGAAAGGTAACAGGATAGGAAATAGCAAAGCGAACGGGAGCGAGAAAGAGATCGTATTCAAGGAACTCTCGTCTGATTACCCAAACCACAACTTCATCATGACCTCAAAAGGGAGGCTTTTCGTCCTAACCGACAACCTGGATATAGTAAGGATATACGAAAAATCCGACCTGTATCACGAGGTAGCGGGTAACGGTCGTTTCACACTGGTATCAAACAATGGAGTGGATTTAACCTTGCTTGACAACTCAAGCGCACCGGTAGCAGCTATCAAAGCATCGGACGAACTGTTTATCAACGGGGATAAGCTTTACTTCTTCGACAAGGACTCCTTTTGGGAGGTGGACCTCGCCCAATTCGACCGGCCATTGCCCCTTTGGGACTCCATTTTCAGGAACTTGTCCCGCTATTTGCCGGCAGGATAATCGCAAGGTGTCATCAATTTATCGCGAAACAGTGGAGGTGTAGAACAAGGAAGCATGTAAAGCTTCCGTCATAAAAGAAAATCGTTTATCTTTACATCACGTAAACACAAAAAACAGAAAACAGATGAAATGTAAATTTTTAATCCTTCTTTTGTTGATAACCACCTCTTTACATGCTCAAGAAACGATACGTATATCGCACTATCTCTTTCCCGATTTTCAACCGGGGGTTGTATTAATGAAGAACGGTACCAGAAACAATGCCAAACTTAATTACAACACGGCATCGGAAGAGATGGTTTTCGATAAAAATGGTGAACTATTAGCTTTAAGCGATCTCATTCTACCTCAGATAGATACCGTTTATATTTCGAGTGAAAAATTTATTCGAGTGAACAACAAATTCATGAAAATTATTATCGATGAGCCGGAAATTTCTCTGTTTGTTGAACACAAATGTCGAATAATTCCTCCCGGGAAACCGGCTGCTTACGGCGGCACATCGCAAACATCGTCCGTCACGTCGTATTCATCGATCATGGCGGGAGGTAGGGTATATAGTTTAAAGCTTCCCGATGATTATAAGGTTATACCATATAATGTGTTTTGGGTTAACCGAAATGGAAAGTTGCAAAGTTTTTCGAACATCGGACAATTAAAAAAAATTTATCGCGATAAAAAAAAGGTTATTGCCGATTATCTAAAAAAAAACGACGTTGAAATGACCGACGAAAAAAGCGTGAAGGAGACCATTGTATTTATGGAAAACAATGGATGACAAAATGAATTAGGCTGTCTGTTCTCCCTCTTCGCCTCGCCTGGCACGCTGTGAGCGGCGATACCCCTCCCGGCTGTTGCGCTTGTAGTGGTCTCTCTCGTCAACCCGCTTCTCTCGTGGTACGCTTCTCTTGGACTTGGGTAGCTCATCCCGTTTACCGGCAAAAATCTCGTACTCTCGCATCTCGCACTCCAGCGCCCCGTTATACAGGAAATAGCGCTTGGAATGGCGGAGGCCGATCGCGTCGAACGACTCTTTCCGGTAGCTCAGCACGTAGGCGCGGTATCCCATGAAAACATGCTTCAACCGCTCACCGATCATGTCGTAAAGGCTGTCCAGTTCCTCCACCTTCATCCGTTCGCCATAGGGGGGATTGGTGACGATCACACCAGTAGGGGCCGGCGCCTTGTCGTACTTTTGCATAGGCCTCACGCTCAGCTCAATATACTTTTTCACCCCCGCGTTCTTGATGTTTTTTTCGGCTATGACAATCGCACGGCGCGAAATATCTGACCCGATGATGGGGTGCTTGAGTTCACGTGCTCCCGAATCGTCGTTGTAGATGGTGCTGAAAAGCTCCTGATCAAAGTCGGACCACTTCTCGAACGCGAAATGCTGCCGGTGAATGCCCGGAGGTATGCCCAGGCCAATCATGGCTGCCTCGATCAGCAAGGTACCCGAGCCACACATGGGATCGATGAAGGGGGTGTCGCCCCGCCAACCCGACTTCAAAATCATCCCCGCAGCCAGCACCTCGTTGAGCGGGGCCTCGGTTTGGCCAACCCGGTAGCCCCGTTTGTGAAGCGATTCCCCCGAGCTGTCCAAGGAGAGCGAGCAGCGGTTATGCGCGATGTGCACGTGCAACGCGATATCGGGGTTTGTAATGCTTACCGACGGGCGCTTCCCGTACCGTTCGAAGAACCAGTCGGCAATGGCATCCTTCACCCGGTAGGTGACGAATTTCGAGTGGGTAAAAATGCGCGAAAAAACCACCGAGTCGATCGAGAAGGTGGTGTCGAGGGAGAGCCACTCCTCCCAGTTCAACCCCTTAATCGCTTCGTACACCTCATCGGCACTATTGGCCTTGAAGTTGTAGATTGGTTTGAGAATGCGCAGTGCCGTGCGGCAATGTAAGTTGGCCTTATACATCAGCGCCTTATCACCGGTGAACGACACCATGCGTGTCCCGATCTCCACATCGTCTGCCCCCAGGGCTACCAGCTCCTCGGCCAACACCTCCTCTAACTCCGCCAAGGTTTTAGCGATCATCGGGAAACGATTGGGTGAATTATTCAAGCGTTCGCTTTCCATTGCTATCTTTT
>DUPB01000039.1 GCA_012838585.1 Bacteroidales bacterium | reverse complement strand
CCTGAACGCGGGGGGGTATACCCACACCTCCGTGGCCATCCGTGATGCGATCAAGGCAATCCCCGCTCCGGTGGTCGAGGTTCATATCTCCAACGTGCACGCGAGGGAGGCGTTCCGGCATCAATCTCTGTTGTCGGCCGTCTGTCTCGGCGTGATTGCTGGTTTTGGCCTCGACTCATACCGGTTGGCGGTGGAGGCCATCCTATCCGTTAAAAAAGAGGGAGAGCGATAACGATGAAAATGAAGAAACATACCAAGATCGTTGCCACCATATCCGATAAGCAGTGCGATGTGCCGTTCCTCCGGGAGCTGTTTAACGAGGGTATGAACGTGGTGAGGTTGAACTCCGCCCACCTGGACGAGAAGGGTATCCGTAAAATCGTGCATAACGTGCGGGAGGTGTCCGACCGGATTGCGCTGTTGGTCGACACGAAAGGACCGGAGATACGTACCACCGTTACCGAAAGTCCCATCCAGCTGAAGACGGGCGACCGGGTGAACATCGTGAGTAACCCCGAGGGGATCTCGTGTCGCGAGACCATCTACCTCTCTTGCCCCAACATCATGGATGAGATACAGGTGGGCGATGGCATCCTTATAGACGACGGGGAGATAGAGTTGAAGGTGGAGGCGGTGAATGGTGAACGACTGACCTGCGTGGCCACTAACCATGGGGTGGTGGGAAGCCGGAAAAGCGTGAACATCCCCGGGGTGCGCATCAACCTGCCCCCCATCACGGAGAGGGACAAGCGCTTTATCGCCCTGGCCGAGGAGCTGGGACTCGACTTTATCGCCCACTCGTTTGTCCGTACCAAAGATGACGTGCTGGCGGTGCAAGAGGTATTAGACCAACTGGGAAGCCCCATGAAGATCATCGCCAAGATAGAGAACCAGGAGGGTGTGGATAAGGTTGACGAGATATTAGAGGTGTCGTATGGCATTATGATTGCTCGCGGTGACCTTGGGATTGAGGTGCCCCAGGAGAAGATCCCGGGAATCCAGCGAACGCTTATCCGCAAGGCCATCCATCACAAGAAACCGGTGATCGTCGCTACGCAGATGCTGCACTCCATGATCGAGCACCCAAGGCCTACCCGTGCCGAGATTACCGATATCGCCAACGCGATCTATTACCGTACCGACGCGGTGATGCTTAGCGGTGAGACCGCCAACGGGAAGTACCCGGTAGAGTCGGTGCGAACCATGGTCAGGACAGCCCGTGAGGCGGAAAAGACCAAGCTGGGCGAGAACGATATCCGGGTACCCTACAAGGGTGATGATCGGGAGGTGACGGAGTTTTTCGCCAAGCAGGCGGTGAAGTCGCAACAGCGGCTCAACGTGAAGGCAATCGTGACGGATAGCCACACGGGTAGGACGGCACGGGTGATGGCCGCTTTCAGGGGGCGAAGGCCCGTTTACGCGATTACTACCACCAAGCGGCTGGCACGTGAGCTGGCCCTCTCATACGGCATATGGGCGGAGTTTCAAGAGTGGAAGGGCGATGGCAACACCAGGGAGGGGCGCCTGGCATACTTTAGTGAAGCGATTCGGCGTTTGATCGATAAGAAGATGATTGAGCCGGAGGACCGGGTGGCCTACATGGGGGGTAGCCTCGGGCCGACCGCGGGTACCACCTACCTGGAGATCGTGGACGCGTGGCGGGTGCTGGAGGCGAAAGAGCGCTACAACCTGCCGGACTACACCACATGAGGGTGAAGAAGCTGAGAATGAACCCGGAAAACCAGAAAGAGATAGAAACCTTAGAGGAGTATATCCTCACCTGCATTGACCCCGAACCCGATTTGCTGAAGCAGATTGATCGGGAGACGCACGTGAAGTTGTTGTACCCCGCCATGAACTCGGGGCACCTGCAGGGTCGCTTCCTCGCGATGATGACCAAGGTGATCGGGGCTACCCGCGTGTTGGAGATAGGGACCTTCGTCGGCTACTCGGCGCTCTGCTTCGCGGAGGGACTCAATGAATGCGGTGAGGTGCATACCATCGAGGTGAACGACGAACTGGAGGATATCATTAGGACGCACCTCAATGCATCGGAGCATGGGCACAAGGTGACGCTTCATGTTGGTGACGCGGCAGATATCGTCCCGTCGTTTCCCGATGAGAGTTTCGACCTTGCCTTCCTGGATGGCGGCAAGGATGATTACTGGGAACATTACGAGGCTACCCTTCCAAAGGTTCGGAAGGGGGGTGTGATACTGGCGGACAACACGCTCTGGTACGGTAAGGTGGCGAGTGAGACGAAGAGCAACGACCGTGCTACTTGTGCCGTTCGTCAATTTAATGAGCGACTGGCAGAGGATACCCGGGTGGAGAAGGTGATTCTCCCGCTGCGCGACGGGCTGACCTTTATACGTAAAAAATAGACTGCACGTGT
>DUPB01000038.1 GCA_012838585.1 Bacteroidales bacterium | reverse complement strand
ATGATGATGGCGTCGTCGGTCTCGGTGATGGTAAGGTTGGCGTCGCCGTCTTGCCCATCCTTGCCCTTGTCGCCCTTGGGGCCTTGCGCCGGTATTGGGTCGCCGTCGGCATCCTTCACAAGTTGCCACGTTTTGCCTTCATCGAGGCTCATCTCCCAATGGAACTCAGCGTTAATCCTTAGCAGAGGCGTTATGCCGTTGGCTCCGGGTGCACCTTGCTGGCCATCTTCTCCATTCTTGCCTTCTGCCGGCACCTTGTTCCCGTTGGCATCAAGCAGCCACTCGCCGTTGATGGTCCAGTAGAGCAAACCGTCGGTATGCCGCTTCACGTTGACCACGGGCGTGATGCCATCCTCGCCCTTCTTACCCTGGTCGCCCTTCTCGCCTTGGTCGCCTTTCTCGCCCTTGGCGCCATGCTTCAGGGTGATCTTGCTGCCGTCGCTCATGGTGAGCTCGTAGCCGCTCTTGTCGTCCAGCTCCTTGTAAGAGACCACGCTCACCTTCTTGTTCATGGCGTCTACCAGCCCCTTGATGGAGGTGATCTCCGAGTTGGCGCTGTTCATTAATTGCTCTACAGTTCTCAACCGTGCCTCTAACGCGGCGAGCTTATCCTTCTGCTCGTCTAACTGACGGTACACGTCATCGAGGTCGGTACAGCCGGCGAAGATGATCGTCGCCAGCAACGTGATAATGGTAAAAATTCGTTTCATATCGTTTGTTTTTATCTAAATCCTTTATGTTTTGTAGCTTGATAAACTTTCCGCTTCGCAGCACTTTCGCTAATTGCACATTGTTAATTGCTGAAAAACACCCTTTTCTCTTCACCATAAGAAGGTATCTTTTGTAACTCTCGCAGGTAGCCGATGATGCTCTCGGCCGAGGGGCGGAAGAGCGATGTGCCCGGGTCCTGATGCTCATAGCGGTATACGGATGCCATGTAACTGTTCATGGCCACGCTGTATACCCTGTCCATATCGAGCTTGGTGCCTTGGGTGGTCTGGAGCACCACATCCTTGAGGGCACCGTCGTCCGCCAGAAGGTAGCGGGTATGCATTCCCGACGGGTATATGGGCAGACGCTCGTCCAGCTCGAAGGCGCTAAGCATCAACGCGCGTATTTCGTTACCCGTGAGCTTGAAGAGTACCACGTCGTTGCCGAACGGGTCCATCGAGTAGACATCAAGCACGCTCACATCGCCCTTTGGCAGGTGGTCAATGCGCACACCGCCCGGGTTCGTCAGCGCGATATCGGCTCCCGTAGCTGCCCTAACGGCATCCACCATCAGGTAGCCCACCTGCTCGTAGGAGGTAAAGGCTTCGGTGGCCTCGGCAATCTTCTCCCTCAGCCTCGGGTTTTTGTTATACTCATCGACCATAGCGCGGATATCGGCCCTCTCGCTGCCTACCTTGCCCACCGGGAGCAGTTGCATGGAACGAACGATTTCTCCGTCGAGACGGACGGCTAGGCGGATGAGCGTGGCGTACTTCAGCTTGTTCTCGGCTTGGGTGATCATGATGCCGTTATGGATTTGCTCCTTCTCTACCCTGGTATGCGAGTGGCCGCCGATAATAAGGTGGACCGTGCCCGGGGGCATCGCTTGCGCCACCTCCACATCGCCCTCGAAACCGAAATGGTTGAGCATGATGAACAGGTCGCCGCTATCGCGCAGGTGGACAAGCGCTTTGGCTGTTTCCAGCGGCGGTTGGAACGAAAATCCTTTCACGTTGTCGGGGTGCGTGTCGGGAATGCCACCGTTATTGAGGTGCAGCACCGAGGTGAACACCACCCTAACGCCGTTGGGCAGGGTGATAACCTTATGAGGCTTGATATCAATCCCCACACCCTCGGGTGGTGTCAGGTTGGCACACAAGAAATCGAAACGAGCATCTCGGGTGTGTCTCTCAAGGTTATGAACCCCCACGTCGAACTCGTGGTTGCCCACCGCCGAGAGGTCGAATCTCACGGCGTTCATCAACTCGATCATGGGCCACCCTTTCTCCTGAAACTGGTCGTTAATGGGGTTTCCCGTCTGGTTGTCGCCTGCCGTCACCAGCAGCATATCGGGATAGAGAGCACGCAGGCTATCCACCATGAACGCGAACCGCGGGAAATTGTCGATGGCTGCATGCATATCGTTTACCGCCAACAGGGTTACCTCCCTGTCTGCCACTATCTTTTCTGAAACCGATTTAAGCGAACCGCTTTTGCTTGTCCCGCATCCTGCAAGGGCCAGCAGCGTGAGCAAACTTAATAGTGTTTTCTTTTTCATGTTATGCCTCCATGTATTAAAATTTCAAGTGCTTCTCACCTGTTCTTCTACATTCAGGCGAAAGCAGGGCCACGTTTAGTCGAGAAAACTTACATTAACCGTCAGCCGACTCCCCTCCGTTAGAGCTCCATCATGTGCCACGCGGTTGCCGTAGGCGTCTTCCGCTTCGGGCAGGGGCGAAGGTGCCCGCTGCCCGTGAAGCGAATAGTAGGCGCGTATGGCATCGCCTACCATCGCGCCCTGAAATATTTCTATCTCTATTTTATTTATCGTTACTTTCATAACCTGTATTTTAGTCATCAAGGCCTCTTGTAGGAGGCGGTGTTAATTAAATCATCGAAATCTATCAACACGTACTGCTCCTCACCTTTGATTTTTACAGCCGTGATGTTCCTGTGGCGACTCTGGGTGCTGGTGGTGTTATTGAAAGCATCGATGGTCATGGGGATGGAATAGCCATGGAAGGTGCCGCTGGCCGACTGGTCGATGTTGTCTTTCCCGGGGTTATGCCCGAAGATCATCTTGTAGGGCGGGTTGGGTTTTTTCCAGCCGGGGGCAACCTGAAAGCCCTCGATGTAGCAGTACGGGATCCACGGCGAGTAGATATTGGCACCCGAATCTTTCTTGTAGTAGCGGTCGTAAAGAATCTGCCGGACCGATGCCAGCCGCTTGGGATTCTTAGCGTCGCGCTGACTGGGGGTTACCGATAGGGCCAAACACTCTTCTCCCACCGTTGGGTTCTCCATGAACATATGGAGCGCCACCACGAAACAGGCGGCCGCGCCGTGAGGCTCCTTGGCAATCTGCCCGCGCAGCTCTTTGAATTTAGCCACCGAGCGGGGCGTACGACTTACCGTTACCGTGCCTCCATCGGTCGATTTTTGAGTGGGCACGGTGTACGTTCCCGTTACGGTGCCGGTGATGGGATCATTGTCTACCACATCGGGGATATCAGGCTGTTCCCCTCCATTTTCCACGGGGTCTTGACCATTGTCACTACTCTTCTCACAAGATAAGCAGGCGAACAACATCACGATTGCCAACGCTATAAATAGTAAAACACCCTTTTTCATATGCATACTTTTTTAACTCATCGAACCTGTTTTAACTCCACCTTGCAAACTTTCAGCTTCGCAGCCTTTTCTGTCGTCGCTCGGCAAAGCTTAAGCAAGCTCAGTTCTGCTCTCGCTCCTAAGAAAATTCAACTTTTAACGCATCAAAAATTACTGCAATACTCCTCTACCATTTTCCACACGCGGTCGCTATCGACGGTAAGGATGATGCGAGCCAGCTGACTTCCCACCGGCTGGTTCCCGTCGAACGCCAGGGATTGACCGTAAGAGAAACCGAATTGCGAGTTGACGTCCACGTAACGGGTAACCTCACCGGTAATGAGCGTGGGATCAATCATGATGGCACCGGCAATCACGTCCCAGATATAGTGCACGTAGTTGGGATCCTCGATAAAGAGCGTCTTCAGGAAATTACGGTTGAGCATGTTCTTCAACTCCGGGTTCTTGGTAATGGAAATGATCTCCTCGTACTTGTCTTTGCGGAACGGCATGGTCTCGCACACGTCCAACCCCACGATAACCTGCTCCTTGAAGGGCGTACGCACGCATATCTTGGCGGCATCCGGATCCATCCACCAGTTGAACTCGGCCGTGGGCGTGGTATTCCCCGGTTTAAAGAAGGAACCTCCCATGTAAATCACCCGCTTGATAAGCGGAACGATTTCGGGTGCCACGCGCACGGCGGTTGCCAGGTTCACGCAGGTTCCGATGGCGATGATGGTTATCTCGTTGGGGTTCTGCTTCACCTGCTCGATAATGAAATTTATCGCCTTCATATCCAATGGTTTCACCGTGGGCTCGCTGCCGTACTTCTGCAGGTAAACCGATTCCCACGTCTTGGGCTCGGGGTAACCGGCAGCCCCCACGTACGCGTCACCAATACCAAACAGGATACGCTCGTTTTTAATGGTTTCAAAGCGGTCGGGGTATAACGGCTGACGAATACCGGGAACTACCGGTATATCCGTTCTGCCAATCACTTCCAGTTGCCGTATACCGTAGGCTATTCCCTCATTTACCCATGTATTACCAACCACCACGGTTACCCCCAACAGGTCGATGTTGGGTGCCTTGGCCAGCATCATCATGGTGACGCCATCGTCAAATACCTCTACCATATCGGTATCGAGGATCACTTTCTCTTTCTGTTGCGCTTGTAATGCTGTGCATAGTAACAGCATGGTACATACTGCGCCAATAAATATCTTTTTCATACTTTTAAAATTTTATGAGGTTTAATTCTTTTGTTATTAGCTTCTTCTGATGATATTGAATATTCGCATGTTTTAATTGCTGTTTTTGCTTTCAGCGTGAAGACCTCGCAAACTTTTACGGGGACACATCCTGCGAAGATCGCGTGAAAAAGAAAAACTGTCTGAGGCTAAGCCGAACTTTTGCGTTAAGCAAGACGTGCAGAAATGAACTTGTTCATGTTATGCTGTTGCGAGCAAAAGTGCTGCGAAGCAGAGTTTTTTTCTTTTAGCAATCGAGCAGATGATGGGTCGCAAAATTCACTCAGTAGATATTTGCTCGCCTCAGCATAGTTCAAGCAAGCTTGACTCTGCGTTCGGCTTATCGCAAATGTTTGCGTAAGTCGAGCCTGAAAGCGAGAAAACAGCAACATGTGAAAGTAAAACTTAATAAGATTGAACTACGGATTAAAATTTTGTGCTGGCACCACCACCACCACTACGCCCACCTCCCCAAGAGCCACCGCGCGAACTACTACTGCTACTCCTGCCACTGCTATAACTACTACCACCACCCGATGAGGTCTGTGGCGCCTCGTACTTGTAGGGCACCAACACCTTATACCCATGGTTGCACGCTTTGCAGATAAAGTGATACCGCTTCAGCCCATCTTGCCCGGGAATGGCTTTCTGCTCTACCTGAGGTTTATACTTCAATACCACCTTGCCTTTGGCTCCGCACTTTTCGCAATTGAGCCGCGGCATATCCTCCTTTTTGGCTATCGCTTTGTATAGCATGTAGAGAAAGTAAGAGGGGAAAAAGAGGGTGGCCATCACGCAACCGATACCCGAAAGCGACTGGTACTTCGCGGCATTCACGAAAGGATCATCGCTCCCCACTATCCGTTTTTTGCGTACCCACTCTACTATAAAGATGATGATTAACCCGCCTACCAGCCAGATTAAAGTCAGTTTCCCGCCAGGGCTCAAGAGTGGTTTCTTTACCTGAAACTCTGAGGTGCCTTTGAATATCTTCTCCACCTCCTCCACCCCAACGATGAGTCCCTCGCCATACGCTCCCTCTTTGAGAAAGGGAACCATCTTTTGAACCTGGATTAGCTTACAGTAGCCATCGGTCAGCACCTTCTCCGTGCCGTAACCGGTTTCAAACACTATTTCGCGCTCGCCATCCGCCGTGAGGAGCAGGATAAGCAGCCCGTTGTGGATCTCCTTGTCGCCAATGCCCCAACGGTTAAACAGCTCGGTGGCGAACTCTTTGGCCGACCCATACTGACGGGTATCGATCGCCGGGAGCACCACGATGGCGGTTTCCAGGGTCAATGAATCGCGCAGCCAGGCCAACCGCTCGTCCAACAGCAAAACATCTCCTATGTCCAGCACGTTTTCAGGGTCACTCACGTAGCGGGTGTAGTCCTGCAGTTGCACGTTGGGGACATCTTCCACCCGGTACCGGTTTTGAGCCTGCAGACCCGTCACCATCAACAGGAGCAAGACTACTCCAATAAATTTTACAATTGACGTTTTCATCTAACGGTTACCTTTTTAATCCTTTACATACATTGTTATCACTTTTTGTTTTTTCAGAACGAATTTAAAATTGCACATCGGGCACCGTTTCCTTACCGCTCCCGGCTTCGAAGTATGGTTGCCGTTTAAAACCAAGCAGCCTGGCTACTAGGTTTCTCGGGAACCTGCGCCGACAGACATTATACCTGTTCACCGTCTCGTTGAACTCCTTCCGCTCGAAGGCGATGCGGTTTTCCGTGCCTTCAAGTTGACCCTGCAGCATGATGAAGTTCTCATTGGCCTTCAGGTCGGGATACTGCTCGATTACCAACATCAATCGCGATAGCGTGCCCGATAGCTCTTCCTGCGCCTTGCCAAACGCTTCCAGCGATTCGGCGTTCAGGTTTTCAGCATCCACCATCATCCGCGTGGCCTCGGCCCGTGCCTCTACAACCCGCGACAGGGTCTCCTGCTCATGCTCGGCGTACCCTTTCACGGTCTCCACCAGGTTCATCACCAGGTCGACCCGGCGTTGGTACTGGTTCTCCACCTGCGACCACGCCTCTTTCACCGCCTCTTCCCGCTTTACCAACCGGTTGTAGGTGCCCCAAACAAATGCACCCAAAAGCAACAGGATGAGAAACAGGAAAAAAAGCGATACCATTCGATTACTCATATCTATCCTTTATATTTTTCTTCTTACTTCCTACCTTTTCGTTCGTCACGAAAAGAGTCCTCTACCCGAATATCAGCATCAAGGCCGCGATAAGCGTTATTATAGCCGCGACGAGCATGATGATCTTCATCGTATCTTTCGGGTACTCACCGGTAACCTGCCCGGTACGGCCGTTCACCACGAACTGGTAGAGCTTGCCGTTGTAGCGAAAGGCGCTGACCCATATTGGCAACAACAGTAGCTTGAACATCAGGTTCTGGTAAAACACATCTTTACTCCGGATGCGTTGTTTATCGCCACCGATATCGCTTTTGATATTGTCTTCGATCACCTGCTCCATCTTCTCCTTCGCCACGTGAACCCCATCGCGAAAATCGATATTATATATATTGGTCATAAATCCCGCCAGGAACTCCTGGCGATAGGGCACGCAGTTCATCTGATCCCAGTTGGTGAGCCGGTTCATTATCTTGGGCGGCAGGCTATCGGAAGCGGGGACAACGATGTCATCGAAATGCAGGTTCACCCGTCCCGACACGTTGTACCAGTCGGTCACCGTTCTCTTTACCTCTTCGCCTTTAGCGTTGCGCGAGGTAACCGTGCGGTTAATACCCCGTTCGCCCCTGTAGTTCGTTGAGGTATCGGCGTCGTAGGTCCAGAAAGGCATGTAAATACCTTTAAAGCGTTCCGTCTGCACGTTTCCCTTTTTCAGCTGACTGGGCAGGAACCATTTCTTGCCCAGCCACTTCTGGAATATCCCGCCACACTCCCGCTTGTCCACCTTGAACGGCAAGATGTAGTTGGGCTGCCAGAACCGGTTGATCACCGCCTCGTTGAGGATGAGCGGAGTGCCGCAGAACGCGCAGTTACTTGATGCCCGCTCGGGAGGCAGGGTGGTGACGGCACCGCACTGCTTGCACCTGACCTCGGTAGCCTCAATGCTCTCCGATGCCAGGTCTTCATCGCTACGCGCGGCCCAATACCCGAAGTCGTTCTCCTTTACTTTTGCCGGCGTAAGGTCCAGTACGGTAGAAGAGCCACAATAGACGCACTTCAGGGTCTGGTCCTTGGGCGAGAACTCCGTCATTCCACCGCAACCGCGACACTTGGTCTGCAACACATCGGTCACGGGTTGTTTTATCTCGTTCATAGTTACAAGTTGAAAGTTATCAAGTTTGTCATGTTTATAAGTCGGACTCCCCTCCCCTATCTTCTCGGCTTACGTACCTGCGAAGGCAAACCTCCATACTCGAATATGTAATAGAGCTCTTCCCCGCGAACGCGAAGCACCTGAACGGCACGCTCGCTGTCGGCACCCGACGATTGAAGCCAACGTTTTTCCACATCGGCATCCATGCTGGTCAGGTAATCATCGTCGTTTGCACGGCTTTTCATTTTTAACGTGAGGGGTTCTTTTGGGGTATAACCGTTATCGGGTTTCGCTCCTTCAAAGTAGGAACGGGCTATCCACGGTTGTCCGTCGCCATAATGAAAACGTGAGCGCATAAAGCTTAAAAAATGATTGTTGGGTAAATCACCGTTACGGTTCTCCGGATGAAAGCAGAGACCGAAACATTTCGCGCCTAACTCTTCGTTCCGCGCGTAAATGTCCATCGCTGCCAAAAACATGGCAATGGCTCCTTCCGGTGTCATGGCTATCACGTTATACTTGGCATCGAACTCTTCTAAAGTAGCGGGAATCGAACCTAATTCTACTGATTTAGGAACGCCTGCTCCAACGGTTTTTCGTATCGCTCTGGTGGTTTCTTGCTTCGCTTTGCTAGCCGCCTTACGTTTAAGCATATCCAAAGATTGCGCCTCGGCATAATTCACGAAACAGGCAAGTGTAAGTAATAGTGTGATGAGTTTTGTTTTCATACGCTTACATCTTTATCTTTCAGTATATGGAACCTTTCATGTGTAAAAAAACATCCACAAGGTGTTTAATGACTGTTTTTTAGCTATATGGCTCGTTGATTACTTGGCCGCTTTTTTCAACAAATGATTTTTTACATAGCCGCTATCAAGTGGGTCTTGATAGAATCCCACGCTAGGCCAATCCACCGGGGTATAGGATCCGAGAATGGGAGCCCGCTGAGAGAAAAGGGCTTCAGCAGCGTAGTAACTTCCATTCTTGTGGTAAATAATCACGTAGCGTAACCTTTTAACATGAGCCACCACTTGTTGCCCGCTTCTCTCTTCATTGACAATCCAGCCATGTTTGAAATCGGAGTAAACGATGTCGTAAGAACCTGACATTTTTGCCCGGAACTCTTTTTCCGCCAAACCCTTTAAACTAGCCGCATCATCGCCGTAATAACGAAAGTTTATTCCATACTCTTTATCGAGCTTGGCATATTTTCCGGCATTGATCTCATCGATGGTTTTTATCGGTTCTAACTTTTCAAAATTATGTGGCTTGAGCTCGTCATACAAAGGTTTCAACGCGTTGGTCAACTCCTCGAACTGCTCATCGTTTTCCGAGAAATCGCCCCTTTCTATAAAGAAATTACGCATCGTGGAGGCAATCTGGAATTGCTCGTGCTTTTTATGAATATCCGTGGCTTCTTTCGACTTCTTGACTCGATAGAACAGACCGTTATACTTGTCTTTCAGTTTATCACCCGTGGGGGCGGGACGGTCATCAGGCTCCTGCTCGGCTTCAGTAGTCACCGGTTGTACCGTTTCGCTTTCAGCCTCTTTCGTTGCTTCAGATTGCTCGGTCGTTGTAACTGCTTCTACTTCCGTTTCAGCTTGTTCTGTCGTTTCTGTCTCTGTTTCCACGGCTTTTTCCGACACTTTTTCTCTTACCTTTTGTTCCACTTGTTGCTCGGCCGATCTTTTAATCTGGTTGCCGATTCTTTTCAAGTTTACTTGCGCTACCGCCGCGCCTTGTACGGCAAACGCGAGAATCAAGAGGGCGACTATTTTTTTCATGCGATTCGTATATTTTACTGTTCAGTGTATGGAACTATTTCGTTAAGCCAAACGAGCAGAGGACAAGTTTACTTGGACTATGCCGTGGCGAGAAATAGTCTAATTTTAATGAACTATTTCGTTAAGCCAAACGAGCAGAGGACAAGTTTACTTGGACTATGCCGTGGCGAGAAATAGTCTGATTTTAATGAACCTATCGGTTTCATACGATTGGTTTTTTGTAGAGGAAATTTATCAAAGATAAACACAACGTTATACAGTGGCCGCTGCTTTAGACGGCGGCCACTGTGGCTTGATATTATAACGGTGGCGGTACCGCTCCGAAAAACCGTGCAATCGCGGGTACACTATTCGCAGCAGCCCAAGCGGGCATACCTTGCGTCCAGACCAACGTGTCGGGGGTGAGCTGCCCTTGCTGAACCATCTGTTGGAGTTGTACTTCAGGAAACGGTCCCTGCTGCACGCCACCGATGGCCACGTGGTACATGATTTGAGGCGGTATGGGTGGCGGCGTGGCTCCTCCTTGCGGCGGTACGAAATGAGGCGGCTGTTGCTGCGGCGCGTTGGGATTGAACTGTCCACCCTGTGGATTCACCATCTGCTGTGCCATCTGTCCAGCCATAGCCAGGCCGATGCCAGCGCCCATGGCGTCGCCCGCGAGGTTTCCTCCACCGGCGGGGTTGTTGGCCGCGTCTTTCAACGAATCGGCGAACTGCATCTGGGTATAAGCGGTCATGTTGCCGATAACCCCCATGCTGGTACGCCTGTCAAGTGCCTCTTCCACCGCTTCAGGCAGCGATATATTTTCCACCAGAAAACGGGTGAGCTCGATACCGTACTCGGCGAAGTCATCTTTCAGGGCCAGCGTGAGCTCATCCGAAAACTCGTTGAGGTTGGCCGCCAGGTCGAGCGCCGCTATCTTCGATTCGCCCAGGTAGTCGGTGAACTTGGTGATCACGAAGTTGCGGAGCTGCTCGCTGATACCTTCCGTGGTGAAATCACCGCTGGTTCCCGCCACGTTGCGGATAAAGGGGATAGGATCGGGCTGCACCCGAAAGTTGTACGAACCGAAGGCCCGCATTCGGATGGGACCGAACTCGGGGTCGCGCATCATGATGGGGTTAGCCGTACCCCAGCGCTGATTGAGGAACTGCTTGGTGTTCACGAAGTAAACATCTACCTTGAAGGGTGAGTTAAACCCGTACTTCCACCCCCTAATAGTGGTCAATATAGGCATGTTGGCGGTAGTGAGCTCATACCGCCCCGGCTGAAACACGTCGGCAAACTGCCCCTCGTTCACCAGCACGGCCACCTGCGTTTCGCGTACAGTGAGCTGCGCGCCGTTCTTTATTTCCGACTGATAGCGCGGGAAGCGCCAAATCATGGTGTCGCTCGTTTCATCGGTCCACTCGATAATATCGATGAACTCCGATCTCAATTTTTTAAATAGAGCCATAGTTTGAAAAATTGAAAAATACAATTTGTACAGTGAATAGTTGAACTATCTTAAAGTGGCACGCGACAGATTTCACATGCAAGCTAGGACAAAAGCAAGCTTGGTAAAATTTTGCCTTTGTCCCAGCTTTAATTCGACTCCACCTAGTTCACCGGCTTTCCGAAGCGGTTCTCATCCAGCTCACCCTTCATAATCAGCAAAATTAAAAGCCAAATTGCACCGATAATGGGTATAAGGCTGATGAATATCCACCCGCCACCCTTACCTATGTCGTGCAAGCGGCGCACGGCCACTGCCAGCGAGGGTATCAACAGCGCCAAAGATACCGCCCCGTATAGTATCGCGAATAGGATATAGAGCAGCTTAACTTTGGCGAAAACGGTGATAAACAGCCACAAGACCAGGCTAATTACGATCACGGCCAGTACGAAAAGCCAATACTCTCTCCGGTTGGCCCTACCAGTAAAATCGGCGTACTTGTCCATTACAACTTGCTTGAAATTGTCAATTACATTGTTCATTTTTTGAATTGTTAAATGGTTAATAAATAAGATGTTGCTTTTAAACTCAATTATTAATTGCTGATTCTGCTTCACAGCCTCTTCAAGTAGAATTACGCATGCAACGGCAAGAATTACCAATCAATACGTTCTTAGCAAAAATAACTTATCCCGTCTTGAAGTTGTAGGACTTTTCACGCGTCAGTTAGGACTTTTCACGCGTTAACATTCAAGGCGATTAGGACTTTTCACGCGCAAATAAAGACTAATAGATTGTCTTTTAATATATTGCATGTCCTATCGAGAGAAGAGAGAAGAGAGAAGAGAGAAGAGAGAAGAGAGAAGAGAGAAGAGAGTGGGGGCAAGCCAAAACGTTAGTTTCCGTTTTCAGGTCTTCGTTGGATTTGCGAGGGGGTAAAGCCGAACTCTTTCTTGAATACCCTGGAGAAGTAACTGGAGTCTTGAAAGCCACAGGCCTCCGACACGTCGGCGATCTTTCGATCGGTTTCAGTAAGCATCTTGCGGGCCTTATGTAACTTCACCTTTAATACGTACGAGATGGTAGAGTAACCGGTAATGCCGTTCATCTTACGGTTCAGCTGCGAAGAGCTCATGGACATCTCCTCGGCCAAGGAGAAAATGGACAGGTTGGGGTCGGCAATAGACGCATGGATTAGGTCGGTAACGGTTTGCAGGAATAGCACGTTTTCATCGGACTTAAGCTTTTCGTCTTTCGCCCGGTTGATAATCACGTTTAAATACTTCTCCTTTAAACGTTTTCGACTATCAAGAATATTGGCGATCAAGAGCGTAAGCTCCTCGGGGTAAAAGGGTTTCTTCAAATAGGAGTGTATACCGTAACTCAGTCCTTTCACCTTGTCCTCATCACCCACCTTCGCGGTAAGCATGATGATGGGCACGTGGTTGAGTAGGCGGCTACCCTGAAGCTCTTGACAGAGCTGGTAACCGTCTTTCACCGGCATCATCACGTCGGTGACAATGAGGTCAGGGACATTGGCTTCCGCCAACTCAAAGCCCTCCTGCCCGTTAGACGCGGTAAGCACACGATAACTCTCGTTGAGCAACGACTTCACGTACATGGCTACATCTTTGTTGTCCTCCACCACGAGAATCAAGGGAGGGTCAGCAGCGACCTTATCGGATTCCCTGTCCGCGGGAGATCGGGTTGCTACCGAGGTGACGTCCAACCTATCAGGTTTACTCCTTTGATTCGTTTGAACCACCTCACCCGGTCTAGTCGGTTCCAAAGGTACGATAAACGGGAGGCGGGCATTTTTAATAGGCAAGGTGACCGTGAACGTGGAACCCTTTCCCAACTCGCTCTCGGCTACCACCGTGCCCCCCATCCGTTCCACCATGAGCTGCACGAAGGCGAGGCCTATTCCACTGCCGTTCGCGTATTCCGATTGACTACTTTGGTAAAACATCTCGAAAATGCGTTCCAGATCTTCCGGGGGAATTCCCTCGCCGGTGTCGGTAACCCGCAGGATTACCTCATCGTACCCTTTCCGACGGGTGAAGATGAGGTGTATCTTGTCGCCGGGCTTGGAGTGCTTGATAGCATTAGAGAGCAGGTTACTCACGATCCGATCCACGTAGAAGGGCACGAAGTCCATGTGGAGCGATTCCTGGTCGGTGTAAAAGATTAAATCAAGGTGGTTAGCCCTCGCGTGCAACCGGAACGTCTCAGCCACCATCCGCAGGTAAGGAACCATATCGCCATGCCGCCAATCCGGTTTATCATTCCCGCTACTCACCTTGGCAACACCTAGTAGCTGGTTGACCATGTTCAACAAGTTGTTGCTCTGACGGTCAATGGCTTTCCGGTAGGCCTCCCTCTCCTTCTCGGTGATGGCATCATTCTCTTGTAACCGCTTATTAAAACCCTGGATAACGGTGAGGGGGGTACGTATCTCGTGGGTGATATTGGTGAAGAAGTCGGAGCGGGTACGCTCCATCTCCTTTAAGAGCTTATTACTCCTGCTTCGCTCCTTGTACGCGTAGTAGAGTACAACCATGACGCTACCCCCGATCAGTATGATGGCAATGAGCACGTACGAGATGTACGCCCGGCGGCTCTCCCTGGCGGCAGCCTCGGCCTCAATACGAGCAACTAACCGCTCGTTGCGGTCGCGCTCGTAGTTCACCCGCATATCGAGGTAGACGTTGCTTCGCTGCACACCCTGGATGGTGTCGCGCATAGCAACACTCCGTTTGTAGTGTGACATGGCGTTGGCATAGTCACCTTGCAGCAGGTAGTAGTCATGCCAGAGCCCATGTACCTTAGCCAGGTGCTCGAGCGATTGAATCTCTCGTGCTACCTGCTCGGTCTCCCGGATGTACTTCTTAAACTCCACCAGGTCATTAGTCTGCAAACTAACCTCAGCGATAGCCAAACCAGCCACGAGCCAGTGCCACGAATCGGATATATGCTGCATCAGTGATAGCGCTTTGGCGTACTCCTCTTTCGCCAGGTCATACTGCCCCTCGATGGCGTGCAAGTCGCCGAAGTGAATATGACATAGCCCAATACCCATATCGGATTTGGCCAACACGTTCTGCTCCATTGAGTGCTCGTAATAAACCCTGGCCGAGTCGTACTGTTGCCGAAGTTCAAAGATAGCCCCGATGTTGGCGTAGTTGATAGCCTGTCCCAGAGTGCTTGAAAGGATAATCTCGTCTCTCAGCGCACCCCTGAAATATTTCTCCGCCTCGTCAAGGTAACCAAGGGTAAGGCTGATGTTCCCCAGCCCGTTAAGCGACACCACCCGGTTCTTCATGCCCGTGCCGGGTTCGTTGACCTTAGAGTAGCCCTCGGAATAAGAGAGGGCCTGGTAGTGGTAGCTACTGGCTTCCGACAGCACGCCGATCCGGCGAAAATCGGTCCCCAAGTTGTTAAGCGCCTGCACGATTTCAAGCGTGTCCCGCACCTTCAGCGCCAGGTTGAGACCCTCCTGATGCGAAGCGATGGCATCGGAGAAGCGGGCATTATCGCGCTGGTACTTGCCCAACTGACGGTAGGCAATGATCGCACCGGCATCATCATCCCGCTCTATACACTTGTTAAGGAGAAGTTTCAGTGAATCTTCGTTGTTTCGTAAGGCGTATATCTTCGATAAGAATGCCTTCTTATAGGCCTCATCTGTATCCCCATCATCCCGCTGGCAAGCATTGACAAGCAGCAACACTGCACCAAACAGCAACGCCACACCACGCAGAATGTATTTTCCTCTCAGGTCTACCATATCAAACAAACGCCATAACCTTGCAAGGAATAAATGCACGCGTTTTTCACAACAAGTTAATGGCTAATATCTTCCGCGGAGAGAGCGGGATTCGAACCCGCGATACACTTTTGGCGTATACACGCTTTCCAGGCGTGCCTCTTCAACCACTCGAGCATCTCTCCTGATCATTTCATACTCGAGCGACAAAAGTAATCAATTTATCGCAAAAAAACTACCGCGAAGCGCATTTTCTCACCCTGTTCTCGTTAAACCGACAGGAAAACGGGTTAACTCGAATAAACATTAACAGCGGCAATCAAAGATTCGCAGAATGCCCTTCCCGTTTTAAATCAGCAGACAGGAGGGAAGTTATATTCCAAAAAGAGCGATGGCGTTGCGGGTAGTGATTTCCGCCACCGTTGCCGCATCCACTCCCCACGTTTCCGCGATGGCACGAATCACGTACGGTAGATAGGCGGGCTCGTTCCGCTTACCCCGGTAAGGTACGGGTGCCAGGTAGGGCGAATCGGTCTCCACCACCACCCTATCGCGGGGGCAATACTTCAGCGTGTCTGCCAGCCCGGAGTTTTTAAAGGTCACCACCCCGTTCACCCCCACCATGAAATGCTTCAAAGAGAGGAGCAGCTCCAGCTCCTCCCGGTCGCCCCCAAAGCTATGGAACACCCCCCGGAGCGAGTTTTCGTCCACCCGGCGAATGCTCTCCACCACCTCCCGTGTCGCGTTCCTAAAGTGGATGGAGAGCGGCAAGTCCAGCTCCCGGCTCCATTCCAGTTGCTGCTCGAACGCGGCGATCTGCTCCCCCCTTAGCGAGTCGTCCCAGTAGAGGTCGATCCCCACCTCACCCACGGCCACGTAGCCCGCAGCCCTCCAGCCTCCGCCTCCGCCGTCCGCACCTCCGCGTGTCGCCCCGGCGAACGGGGCACACCCCGTCAACTCGTCATACACCCTATCCAACTGCTTTCGCCACTCTTTGGTAACGCTGGTGGGGTGTAATCCCATCATGGGATGAACGAAACCGGGATGGCGGGTCACGAGCTGCTTAAGCTCCTCGATGGAGGCCTCGTCTATATTGGGTAGAAGCACCTTCTTTAAGCCGGCCTCCTTCGCCCTGGCCACCACCGCGTCGACCTCCCCGTGGAACGCCTCCACGAAGAGGTGAGCGTGCGTGTCGATACAGTCCATAGCGCTATCCATTCCACTACTTCTCCCGGTACATGAGTCCCTCGGCCAAGTCGACCAACAGCTGCTTGCGGTCATCCGTCACCTGCACCAGCGCGAGGCATTCCAACGACGCATGGTAGTAGTCTTGAATCAGTTTTTCGACTATAGCCTTGAGGTTTAACTCATTGTACACCTTGGTAACCGCCGCGATCTTCTCTTCAGGCTGGCAATCCACCGCGTTCAGCCAATTGTTGAGCTCTGCCCGCTGCGCGGGGTTGGCGTTCTCCAACGCCTTAATGAGCAGGTAAGTCTTCTTGTTGCAGAGAATATCGCCCCCGATTCGCTTCCCAAACGTTAGCGGGTCGCCATACACATCCAGCAGGTCGTCCTTCAGCTGAAAAGCGAGCCCCATGTTCATGCCAAAGTCATACAACGCGTTGGCATTCCCCGGGGATGTTTCGGCCAGGATGGCCCCCATCTTGAGAGAGCATCCGATCAGCACGCCCGTCTTCAGCCGGATCATATCGAGGTACTCCCCCTCGGTCACCTGGTCGCGGCCTTCAAAGTCCATATCGTACTGCTGCCCCTTGCATACCTCCATGGCGGTGGTCGAGAAGAGCTCTAAGACGGCAGGCAAGAGTTTAGAGGGAACCCGCGCTAGCTGCTTGTAGGCTTCAAACACCATCGCGTCGCCTGAAAGAACGGCCACGTTAGCATTCCATTTCTCATGCACCGTGGGGTGCCCCCTTCGTATCGCGGCCCGATCCATCAGGTCGTCATGCACCAGCGAGAAGTTATGAAACACCTCGATAGCCACGGCTGGGTAAAGGGCCATCGTGGTATCCCCTTCGAACAGGTCCACCGACAGCAGCACCAGTAACGGGCGGAGCCTCTTGCCTCCCAGCTCCAGGATATAACGGGCAGGTTCGAACAGCGTACCCGGTTGCTCACCCTCCAACACCCTCCTTACCGCCTCGTCAATTTTGGCCTCGTAACGTGAAATCTTGTCGCTCATCTCACCTCCACCTCATTTGACCTTGTAGATATCCTTGATGTTTCTCCCGTAGCCATCGTAATCCAACCCGTACCCCACGATAAAATCATTGGGAATCTCAAGCGCCACGTAATCGGGGGAGAGCTTCTGCTTCAACGCGGCCGGCTTAAAGAGCAGGGTGGCAATCCTCACCTCGGCGGGTTCGTGCTTCATCAGCTCGGCAATCAGGGCTACCATGGTGTTCCCGCTATCCACGATGTCCTCCACGATCACCACCACGCGCCCCTTGATGCTCTCGTTCAACCCCAGCAGCTCCTGCACCTGGTGGGTGGTCTCCGTTCCCTGGTACGAAGCCAGCCGGACGAAGGTAATCTCGCAGGGGATGGCCACCTCTTTCATCAGCTCACCCGCGAACATGAACGCCCCGTTCAGCACGACAACGAAAAGGGGATCCTTCCCATCCAGGTCGGCGTTCATCTGCTTGGCCACCCGCTTGACTCCCTCCTCTATCACCTGCTGCTCGATAAACAACTCGAACTGCTTGTCCTTAATGGTAATGGTATCTTTCACTTTTTCCAATTATTAAAGTAGTTGTGATATTACATTGATAAACGCTCCCGCGGAAACGATTCATCCCTTTTTTACACGATATATATTGGCCACTTTCACGTGACTGGTTCAACCTACAACGTTTTCCCGGTCACTTCACGATATCGGTCAACTTAACCGCCTGGAAGGTCATGTGCGCCACGCTGCTCTCGTAGAGGATGCCCACCGTCTCCCTATCGATCATCGTCAGGCAAGAGTAGCCCCAGCCCGAGTCTTCGTCCAACATCACCTGGTACTCGTTGGGGAAAGTGAGTCCCCCATCCAGGCTCGCCTTGATGGTGATCAAGTGGCGGTGCTTCGTAGAGTTCGGGTTGGAGAAGAGCAAGAGATCTCTCCCCAGCACGTTATCCTCTGCTTTCACGGCGATAAGGCTAGCCATGCAAACCGGCTCTTGCAAGACGCTTCTCGATGACGGGTGCTCTCTCCACGTTTTCCCAAGGTCGCTTGTCACGGCGACAGCCCGGCTACCACCCCGGTTATCCCGCATGTTCAGCATCAGCACCCCGGGCTCCACCTCGGCCACCTGCGCCTCGGTGGTGTTGGAGCGGGCCGGCTCATGAATGGTCCAGCTCTCCCCACGATCCTTGCTATACATCACGCCGGCGTGAGGCACACGCTCCGGGTCGATAAACTGGATGGGGAAGACCAGCGTGCCATCGGCCATGGTGATTCCCATACCCGGTCCCTGCAGCAAGAAATTCCACGAGGGATCCTTTACCTGCTCGGTGATGTTGATGGGGGCCGACCAGGTCCTACCGTCGTCCGTGCTCTTCGCCAACACCAGCTGCGCGGTGGTCTCCTTACCGTTGCCGTCCATCGAGTTCACCCACGCGCGCCCGTTACCCATACCATGGGTCCAGGCGGCGATCACCCATATCGCCCCGGTCACGTCGTCCACCAGGATAGAAGGGTCGCCCACGCCGTTCTGCGCCTTGGGCATTCCCCCATGCTCCCCGAAGCTAAGCGGCAACCGCATTTTTTCCCAGGTCTGCCCCTTATCGGTGCTCCGGCTCAACCCCACGTCCACGTACTCCTGCAGGTCCACGCTGCTGTTATACCGCACGTCATACACGCCCAACAAACTGCCCTTTTTAGAAGTGACCAAGCCAGGGATACGGTACGCGGCCGAGCCATCATCGCCGGCATGGCGCACGCCGATACCCATCCGGTGTGTTGCCCTTTCCGCGGCAAAGGCTAGCGGCGCCTCTTGCCCGTCCAGCTTCACCGAACTCAACTCCACATCGATGGTCGAGAGGAGTGACGTGTTCGGTATCATCTGCAGGCTCACCCAGAAGTAGTTGATGCCGGGAAACAGCTTATAACCCGGCGAGAAGGTCACCTCGTTCACCGGGGCGATCACCTCCTCCACCTTGAGCGAGTAGGAGGGGTTGGCGCACCGCGTCTTCCCCGGCACGTGGCTCGACACGTACTGGTGTACCGGCGCGTAGTGCAGTTGTCCCGCACGCTGTGGTGCTTCCGTCCCACTGTAATAGAGCTTCACCGCCTCCACCTCATCGAGGTTCACCGGTTCCGCGAAGCGCAGGACAACCTCATCCAATACCTCCGCCTCTTGTGCATCAACGCGGAGGTAAAAGAGCACGTTATCCACCCGGTCAATCAGGATGGGGATCCGGGTCTGCTTCACATGCACCGTATCCATGCCCCAAACGAACAACGTGGTAACCACCATCATCAAGCTTAGCAACACAATTCTTCTCATCATTTCTAATGTTTAAAATGAAATAAGCCTCAACCTACCTGTTTCCCGTGTTAGGTGTCATCCAACCACGAGGCAAATCTCTCGGGGGAAAAGCATCGGTTTAGAGTCGCGGTTTATCTTTTCCCACAAAAATAGATGAAAAAACGTACATAAAAAAACAATATCGCGCTACTGTAAGTTCAAATAGTAGATGCCCTAAGGACAAACAGCAAGGAAGCGCACCCTTCGCCCTTTTGGCACGGATTTTGAACGATATACTATGCTTCAAACAAAAGGGAGCACTATCCCGTTTGAAAAAAATAAGACATATGCAAATGAATCCATTCAAAAAAAATACATTCAGTGATAACGAACCGACGGGAGAAATTATCTCGTTTATCGGCAGTGACTTCATCGAGGGTAATACCGATATTGATGAATCGCTCCTTCAGGAGACGCTCCCCATACTCCCCTTGCGAAACACCATTGTCTTCCCGGGAAGCACCATCCCCATCTCGGTAGGCAGGAAAAAGTCAATCGACCTGGTGAAATCATTGGGCGGCAAACAGCGCTATATCGGACTCGTTTGCCAAAAGGATATCGACGTGGAAGACCCTGGCAGGGAGGATCTTTACCGCATCGGTGTTATCGCGGAGGTGATTCGCGTTATCGAGCTAGGCGACAACAACTACAGCATTATCGTTCAAGCCAAGCAGCGGTTCGAGTGGCTCGAGATCACGCAAGTGAGCCCCTTTTTTACCGCTACCTACAAAATCCGCGAGTCAATCCCGGCACCGAAGGACGATAAGGAGTTCAACGCCATCCTCGACTCGATCCGCGACGCCATGCTGCATATGTTTCACCTATTGGGAGATCCCCCGAAAGAGCTACTGAGCACGCTTCGCAGCGAGGCTTTCTCCAGTATGCTGATCAGCTACTGCGGCACCAACCTGCCGATAGAGAGTCGCGAGAAACAGGAGCTGCTGAGCATCAATGACGAGAAAGAGCAGGCCTACCGGCTGCTGATGATCCTTAACCGCGAGGCACAAGTACTGGAGCTTAAACTGAACATCCAGATGAAGACCCGCGAGGACCTCAACCAGCAACAGAAAGAGTACTTCTTGCAGCAACAGATCAGGACCATTCAGGAGGAATTGGGGGGTAACGCCCAACAGATTGAGATCAACGAGTTCAGGGAGAAGGCGAAGGAGAAAAAGTGGAGCGCCGAGGTGAGCGAAACCTTCGAGAAGGAGGTAACCAAGCTGGAGCGACTCAACCCGCAATCGCCCGACTACTCGGTGCAGTACGGCTACCTCCAAACCATCCTGGAGCTTCCCTGGGGCGAGTACACCCAAGACAACTTTAACTTGACGAATGCCCAAAGGATCCTTGACCGAGACCACTTTGGCATGGAGAAAGTGAAGGAGCGGGTTATCGAGCACCTGGCTGTCTTGAAGCTGAAGGGTGACCTTAAGTCGCCCATCCTCTGCCTCTACGGTCCCCCGGGCGTGGGCAAGACCTCTTTAGGGAAATCGATTGCCGAGGCGCTCAACCGCAAGTACGTCCGCATATCACTAGGTGGCCTGCATGACGAGGCCGAGATACGGGGTCACCGCCGCACCTACATCGGTGCCATCCCCGGGCGGATTATCCACAGCCTGCAAAAGGCCGGGTCGTCTAATCCCGTGTTCGTGTTAGACGAGGTGGATAAGATCGGCAGCGACTTCCGGGGTGATCCCTCTTCAGCGCTACTCGAGGTGCTTGACCCGGAGCAGAACTCGGCGTTTCACGACAACTACCTATCCATACCCTACGACCTGTCGAAGGTGCTCTTTATTGCCACGGCGAACAACTTGAGCGCGGTTCCTCAACCCCTACTCGACCGGATGGAGTTGATTAACGTGGGTGGCTACATCACCGAGGAGAAGGTGGAGATAGCCCACCGCCACTTGGTGCCCAAAGAGTTGAATAACCACGGGATCAAGAAGGGCGCGTTCAAGATACCCAAGCCTACCCTGCAGCGGATCATTGAGCATTACACCCGCGAGTCGGGCGTGCGTGAACTCAACAAAAAGATCGCCAAGGTGATGCGCCGCGTGGCACGTAAGATAGCGACCGGGGAACCTTATCCCAAATCATTAAGGGTGGGCGATCTTAAGGATTACCTGGGTGTTGAAGAGTACAGTAAAGAGCGCTACCAGGGTAACGAGTACGCCGGGGTAGTAACGGGATTGGCCTGGACCGCCGTCGGCGGGGAGATCCTTTTCGTGGAGAGCTCCGTGAGCCGCGGTAAGGGGTCGAAGCTCACCATAACCGGTAACCTGGGAGAGGTGATGAAGGAGTCGGCCATGCTCGCCATGGAGTACGTGCACGCGCACGCGGAAGAGTTGGGCATCAACCCTGAAGTGTTCGAGCACTGGAACACGCACATCCACGTTCCCGAGGGAGCCATTCCAAAGGATGGACCATCGGCGGGAATCACCATGATCACCTCGCTCGCATCGACTTACACCCAACGAAAGGTACGAGCCAATCTGGCTATGACAGGCGAAATCACCCTCCGTGGGAAGGTTCTACCCGTGGGTGGCATACGTGAAAAGATCCTCGCGGCCAAGCGGGCAGGAATCAAGGATATTATCCTCAGCAAAGAGAACAGGAGAAATGTGGATGAAGTCAAGCCGGAATACGTGAAAGGACTTCGCTTTCACTACGTGGATGACGTACGGGAGGTGCTGGATCTGGCGTTGATGAAGGAGAAAGTGAAAAACCCCAAACGATTCACCATTCCTACAAAAGAAAAAGTATCAAAAGATGTTTCGTAACTTTCTGGTGATTTGATATCTTTTTCTTCTTTCAGTGCGAAGACCTCGCAAAATTCACTCAGTAGATATTTGCTCGCCTCAGCATAGTTCAAGCAAGCTTGACTCTGCGTTCGGCTTATCGCAAATGTTTGCGTCAGTCGAGCCTGAAAGAAGAAAATAAATAAATGAATTATTCCGCGTAGTACCTGAAATCTTTCAGCATCTCCTGCAGCCGTTTCCTGGCGAAGAAAATGCGGCTCTTAACCGTACCGAGTGGCAGCTCCAGGTGCCGGGCGATCTCCTCGTACTTGTACCCTAACACGTGCATGGAGAAGGGTACCTTGTACTCGTCCGTGAAGCTGTTGATGGCCTTGTTGATCTCCTTGATGGTGTACGCTCCATCGGGTGTATCGAACCCCGAATCTTGCGGCAGGTTAAGGTGGTACAGGTTTTCCGTTCTATCTACAATGGTTTGGCTTCTGACCAACTTCCGGTAGTTATTCACGAATATATTGTGCATGATGGTGAACACCCACCCTTTGAAGTTCACGTTCTCGTAATACTTCTCCCGGTTATCCAGCACCCGAAGCGTGGTCTCCTGCAGTAGGTCCTTCGCCTCTTCCCGGTCGGCCGTGAGCGATAACGCGAAATTAAACATGTTGTCTTGTAAGCTCAGTAGTTGTTTCTCGAAAGCTATTTTTGTCTTCATAAGCGATGACATTAAGCGTGATGTGTTAAATGTCGATTGTTGTCATACAAATATATGCAGATATATCTGAATGAAACGTACCCGTTCCCCGTAAAAACGATTAATTAGTGTTAATAAAACTGATAGGACTAAATCTTTCGGATACGTACCCCTCTGACAAAATGACATTCACCCTTTTCCAGGATCAGATCGGCCCTGAATCGGGTCGGCAAAATATTCTGGGTCAAATTGGGCAGGTTGATCTCATCCCACACCTGGTTGGCAAGCTCTAACAGCTCCTCCATCGGATGCGAGGCGTAGGGATGAAAGTAGGAGTCCGGGTCTTGGAAGGCTGTCTGCTGCAACTTCTCGAACCGCCGCAGGTACCATTCCCTAAGATCTTTCTCGCTCGCGTCAACGTAGATGGAGAAATCGAAGAAATCCGACACGAACACCTGCCGCCTCGCCTTCTTGCTCATCGATACCTGTAGCACATTAATCCCCTCCACGATCAAAATGTCGGGCCGATCGATCACCTGCTTCTTGCCTTCCAGCACGTCATAGGCGAGGTGCGAGTAGACCGGTACCTCCAGCACATCGCGCCCCGATTTAACGCCAGCGAGGAAGCCGACCAAACGTCTTGTATCGTAGCTCTCGGGAAAACCCTTCTTGTTAAAGATACCCCGCCGCTCCAGCTCCTTATTGGAGTAGAGGAACCCATCGGTGGTAATTAGCTCTACCCGGGGCTGTCCTGGAGTCATCGACAAGAGCTTCTGCAGCACCCGTGCCGTGGTGCTCTTGCCAGCGGCCACACTCCCCGCTATCCCGATGATGTAGGGAATCGGCTTGCTCGCGTTCTGGAAGAAGCGGTCCCGCTCGTCGTGCAGGTTGCGGTAGTGGGCAACGTGAATCTGCAGTAGCCGGACCAAGGGGATGTAAATATCCTCCACCTCCTCCATGGTCAATGGTTCGTTCATGGCCTGCAACTTGGTAAGGTCGATGCCGGTAATCGGGAACATGGGGTGCTCCTCCAGCTTCTTCCACTCCTCCCGGGTGAACGACCTAAAGGGAGAGTAGGTTGCGTCATACGCTTTATTCATATCGTCTCGAAATTACGCTTCACGAAATCGCTCAGCGCCTCTCCCTTTAACATACCGCTGGAGAGCAATGCCAAGTCGATCATCTGTTTCAAGCGGTCGTCGTTTTTCGCTTTTTCCACGACCTTCTCTTTCTCCACGTTCTCATTTTCGGTCATCCACGTTTTCAGCCTCGGGTCATCCACGTTCAGCACCACCTGGCACATATCGGGCATCTCTCCGTAGAACGCCATCTGCTGCTGCATGGCCGCCATCTCCTTCATCCTCCTGGAGAATTCGTTCCTGGTGATTTGCACGGGAACACCCTGCTCACCCAGTGCCTTGAACTCCACGCTGAACTCCGTCTTCTCGATAGGTGGAAGTACCGCTTTCACCGCCTCGCCCAGGATCTCCTGCTGCTCGTCGGTCAACTCCACCTTGGTCGCCTCACCCTTCTCGATGAGATGCTCCACCGTGTCGCTATCCACCCTCACGAAACGTGTCTTCTCCCTCTTCCGCTCCAACAGTCCCATCCAGTGCACGTCCAGCTGGCCGTCCATCAGAAGTACATCATACCCCTTCTCCTTGGCCGCGCTCACGGGGGTGTGCTGCTCCTCCAGGTCGTCGGAATAAAGGAAGAGCAGTTCGCCCTCCTTGTTCTCTTGGCTGGCTTCCACCAGCGTCTTATACTCATCCAGCGTGAAGTAGTTACCCTCGCTGTTCTTCAGCAACAAGAATTTCATCGCCCGGTCCACGAAGCGCTCCTCGGTAAGCATCCCGTACTCCACGAACAGCTTCAGGCTCTCCCACTTCTCTTCATACAGCGCACGATCCTTCTTGAAAAGCTCTTCCAGCCTGTCCGCCACCTTCTTGGTGATGTGGTTCGATATTTTTTTGACGTTGTTATCGCTCTGCAGGTAAGAACGAGAGACGTTAAGCGGTATATCGGGCGAATCGATTACCCCATGTAACAGCGTCAAGAACTCGGGGACGATCCCCTCTACCGAATCGGTCACGAATACCTGGTTGCAATAGAGCTGTATCTTGTCGCGTTGCAGGTCTAAGTTGCTTTTGATCTTGGGGAAGTAGAGTATACCGGTGAGGTGAAACGGGTAATCCACGTTCAGGTGAATCCAGAACATCGGTTCCTCCGTGAACGAGTGTGGATACAAATCGCGGTAAAACTGCAGGTAGTCATCATCCTTGAGCCCCGCTGGCTGTTTCTTCCAGAGCGGCTCGGTCTGGTTAATCACGTTGTCCTCATCCGTATCGACCATCTTGCCCTCTTTCCACTCCCTCTTCTTTCCAAAGACGATGGGAACCGGCAAGAACTTGCAGTACTTGTTCAAGAGCGCCTCTATCTTGGCCTCCTCCAGGTACTCCACGTGCTCCTCATCCATATGCAGCACGATATCGGTACCCCGGTCCGACTTCTCTACCTCCTCCATGGTGAACTCCGGCGAGCCATCGCAGGCCCACTTCACGGCAGGTGCTTCATCCTGGTAGGATTTCGTGATAATCTCTACCCTTTTCGACACCATGAACGACGAGTAAAAGCCCAACCCGAAGTGGCCGATGATCGCGTTCGCGTTCTCCTTGTACTGCTCCAGGAAGTCGTTGGCCGACGAAAGGGCGATCTGGTTGATGTACTTGTCCACCTCTTCGGCGGTCATCCCGATGCCCCTATCGGAAACGGTCAACGTTTTCTTCTTCTTGTCTATAGCAACCCTCACGGCCAGGTCGCCCAGCTCGCCCTTGTAGTCGCCCACGTCGGCCAGCGTCTTCATTTTCTGGATCGCGTCCACCGCGTTCGACACGATCTCTCGCACGAATATCTCGTGGTCGCTGTATAAAAACTTCTTGATTATGGGGAAAATATTGCTCGTGGATACCCCAATCTCTCCTTTTCGTATCATCATATCGTAGAATCTAAATGGTCTCTACCTCTCTTTTGCAAATAGCATGCCATCGTAGGAGAGCGATGATCGGGCAGGGGCGGCCCCCCGGGTCGTCAGGGGATAAGAACGGTACAAAGAATCACCCTCACCGGGGGAGTTACTCCCGGAGCGTGCGAACAACAACAGGTAACGGGCAAAACAGTACGCCCGCCACGGCGGGTTAGGCCATGAAAAATGATTGGATGTCGCCCGCTATCTTCTCGAACTCCTCCTCGGTGAGTGATAGCTTCGGCTTGGCGGGGTTCAAGTCCCCCTCATTTTGTATCGGTATCAGATGAACGTGGGCGTGCGGCACCTCCAGCCCCATCACCAGCACCCCCACTCGTTTACACGGCACGGCCTTCTTCACGGCCAGCGCCACCTTCTTGGAGAAGAGTGCCAGGCCAGAGAGCCACTCGTCATCCAGGTCGAACAGGTAATCGGTCTCCTGCTTGGGAACGACCAAGGTATGCCCTTTAGCCACGGGGTTAATGTCAAGAAACGCGAAGAAACGCTCGTCCTCCGCCACTTTATAGGAAGGTATCTCCCCGGCTATAATTTTGCTAAATATCGTTGCCATACTACTCTCCTTTCCTTACACGGTTTCCTTTCCTTACACGGATATATCCATTACCTCGAACGTCAAGATGCCCGATGGCACCTGAATCTCCACCACGTCGCCCACCTTCTTGCCCAGCAATCCCTGCGCGATAGGCGTGTTCACCGCGATCTTACCACTCTTGAGGTCGGCCTCGCTCTCCGAAACCAGCGTGTAGGTCATCTGCTTCTTCGTCTTCACGTTCTTGATGGTGACCTTGTTCATGATCTTGACCTCGTCTGTCCCGATCCTGCTTTCGTCAATCAGCCTCGCCGTCGCGATCAGCTCCTTCAGCCGCGCTATCTTCGCCTCCAGCAAGCCCTGCGCCTCTTTGGCGGCGTCATACTCCGCGTTCTCCGAAAGATCGCCTTTGTCTCTCGCCTCGGCTATCTGACGCGATATCGCGGGTCGCTGAACCGATTCCAAATCGATCAGCTCTTCTTGCAAGTTCCGAAGTCCCTCTTCGGTCATATAGGTAACAGCCATATCACTCCTCCTTGAACAAAAGAAAAAGAATTCCGATCTCTTTGAATCAGATCGGAACTCCTCCTTTTCCATGATGTACTAGTCACAAAGATAATACTTTATTCCAAACCCGCAAATTATTTTCACCCGTTTTTCTTGCCTGGTTCTATCGCGGTTATCCCTCCATAGCGCTTCCCTATCTTAGGGGTGCTACCGGCCAAAAAGTCACAACACCTTTTCAATCGCGGCTGCCAATTGCTCGTAATCCTCCACCCGCTTGACGATCTCTCCCTCTCGGTTGATCACGAAGGCGGTAGGGATCACGCTCACGTTGTAGGTAGAGAGCAGCGCGGCATTCATCGCTCCCGGGTCTCTCACTGTGATCCATGGCAGGTTGGCCGCCGAGATTTTCCAAAAATGCTCATCCGGATCAAACGACACCTGGTAGATTTCCAAACCCTTGCCCTTGTAGCGCTCATAGAGCGTGTTCAACCTCATGTTATGCCCCGGTGAGAACTCCGCGTTGTAGACCACGAAATCAAGCAGCACCGCTTTCCCCTTAAGCGATGAGAGGGAGATCCGTTTACCGCTCACCCCTTTCAGCTCGATATCAAGCAACCCCGGGGCTTCGATTACGGGAATATTCTCAAGCAGCGTGCTTTGTTGTTCCCGTTGCTTTCGGGTACGCAACGCGTTCATCGCGAAATCATACAGGTGCTTCGTCCGCTCTGTTTCCGGGTAATAGTAATTCCAGGAGGTGGCCACCGCGCCAAACATCGCGTAATCCCGTTTATCATACGGGTCAAAAACCAGGTAATCTCCTATTTTTTGAAATACCGCGTAGTAAGCCGCTGCGCTCGAGGGATTTCCTATGATGACCTTCGAGGCCTCTTCCTTGTACTCTTGAATCAAGGCCTCAAATTGTTCCACAAACGCTTCATCACCTAACTCCTTGGCCTCGTATCGGGCTTTCAGCGCTTCAATCGCATCGGCTACCTGCATGGTACGTTCGTCCACCCACCTGAGCCGATCGTTCGCCGGCGAATCGGCCACCTTGAACGAATGGTAGAGGTCGTCACCATTCGCGGTCACACGTAACGTCTCGGTAGAATCCACCACGAACAAAGTCACCTGTTGGCCAATTCTCAATTGATAAAACTCCGGGTTGGGGGGAGCCGGCTGCTCCATGACGAAGTGCCCGTTCGCTTTCAACACCACGGAGTCGAGTTTAACGATTCCAGCCAATCCCCTCTGTTCCAAGTAAAGGGTATCCCCCTTGGCTGCCTCCAACTGCCCCTCGACCCTAAAAACATTCCCACGCTTGCAGGAGCTGTTCATCACCGCGACAGCCATCACCGCGACAGCCGACAAGGTCACTAGTATCTTTTTAAACCCTTGACTCATATTTCTTGAACATACAGTTAAACAGGCAGCTAGCATGAACATACAATAGATGTAGCAACTTAATACAAGAGTAGGAAGAAAACCGATTCGTTTTCCTCCTACTCTATTCGCTTAGCAAGCTATTGAAAAAAAAGCTACTTGGTCACATCCACGCGACGGGCCTTAATGGTAAGTCTATCACGTCCTTCCGTCTTCGTGTCTTTACCTTCACCGGAGGTTTTCATGCGCGACGCGCTGATACCTTGTTCCACGAGGTACTTCTTAACTGCTTCAGCCCTTCTCAAGGAGAGGCCATCGTTGTACGCATCGGGACCATGGTGGTCAGTGTACCCGATAATATCCACGTTCTGGTTCGGGAACTCCTTCAGCACCGAAACGATCGTTGACAGTTCTGTAGCGTACTTTTTTGTATCCACCACATCGCTATCAAATGCGAAGTGTATGCTTGGCAGTACAGGCATCTCCAAAACAACCGCCGGCTTGGGTTCGGGTTTGGGTGCGGGTTTGGGTGCGGGTTTAGGTGCAGGCGCAGGTGCGGGTTTCGGCTCGTAGTAAACCGGCGGGATCCTTTCCACGCTCTTGCCCAAGTTAATCTTGATACCAGCCAACGCGTTGAACTGCCAGTCAGGATGATTCGCATTTTTCGAGTTGAAGTCATCCGGCAGCATGTTCACATTCCCCTCCAGCATAAGGCTCACGGCATCACCAAGGCGGAAGTCAAGTCCCAAACCACCACGGGCAGCCCAGAAAATCTTGCTGTCTTGCCAGAGTAGATCCAACTGGTAGCCGCTCGTGTTGAGTGCATTAGCCTCATCGTTGTTAAATCCGTACGCACCGCCACCTCCTAAAAAGATGTAGGGTGTTACCACGCGATCTGGGTTAAACCCTGCGAAAGCCGATGCCAAGTCAACCAAGAAGTCTAAACTCCCCTCCACGTAGTTAAACTCGTACAGCTGTGCGGGAGATACCCAGCCACCTTTGCCTATCCAACCGGTACCGCCAAGGCGCATACCAAAAACAGGCGAAAAGCGATACCCTATTTGCAACGATGCGGCCGGAGAGATCAGATCTGTAAACTCGGCCTCGCCCAGGGTGTAAGCAGCCCCACCTTGCAGTTGCAAGAACGCGTGCGGCTTAAATACCGTTTTCTCAGGCTCTTTAATCTGGCGAGTGTCCTCTTGTGAGAAGCTCGCGAACGATAGCACGAATAGTGCCGTAATCAGTGTAAATACTTTCTTCATATGTATAAAACTTAGTTGATGGATATACTTTTCAATTATAACACAGTTTTTTTTACAAAGTTCGCAATTTTTTGGTGAAAAACAAGCTTTTTCCTTTTTTTTTATTTTCCCACGCGTTATTTTCCTTCCCTATCCTGTTTTACCTCTTTTTTTGATAAGCCTGATGGCTACATACGCGATAAAATGACCTATTTGTGAACGACAAAATACACTCACATGTGAAAAAGACCTGCGGGACATCGCCTGCAAGTCTCTATTAACATGGTGACCCCGGAGGGATTCGAACCCTCGGCCCATTGATTAAGAGTCAATTGCTCTACCGACTGAGCTACGGAGTCATTTTCAGCCTGCAAATGTACATATTTTTTTTATTCAAATGGCTTTGATTAGGATATTTTTTATTGTCAAGAACCTAATTTGACCATTTCAGGGAAAACATCAAGGTCTGCGCCATCGGGTTGCCACTTCCCGCGATCATGTAAGCCAAATCCAAAGAAACCCCGGCAAACTGCAGCCCGCCCCCCACAGTCGCGTAGGAAGGCCCAACATCCTTACCCTCGAAATGATAGCCTGCCCTAAAAGCGAGCAGGTTGTTATAACTATACTCTGCTCCAAGACCGCTTGCCAAGCCACTGTATCCCGGCGTTATTTGATAAAACAGGTCTGCCGTTGCCAAAAGGGCATGTGGCTGTTTGTCCAACAATTGATAGGCTACGCCCGACTTTAGCCGGGTAGGCAACGTGTACTTTTCACGTCCGTAATCAACTTTCGAACCGATATTGGAGACCCCTAAGCCCAAGCGTAAATCATCCCGGTGGTATAGAAACGACAGATCTGACGCGATGGCGGAGGTGGCAGCATCATCATCCAGCTTCGAGGAGAGGTGTCGAAACGACATCCCCAACGAAATACGCGTGTTCACCCGAAAAGCCAACCCCAGGGAGAGGTCGAGTTCAGATGGCACAAAGCTACCACGGGGTGTCCCATGATCGTCTGTCTTTATAATCTCGTTGAATTTATTGGATCGCACCCCTGCTGTTATCCCCCACTTGTTGAACGCCTTATAACCCGCGGCGTTAAAGAGCGTGGCATCGGATGCCTTGGGCTGCCACTTCAGGAAGGTGGCACCTATCCCCAGGGAAGGCTTTCCTTCCAACGTGATGGCCGCGCTGTTATGTTGCACCGCGAAAGGCGATAAAAGGACGTAGCCTGTATTCCCTAATGCCGCCAAGCGGGCATCCACGGGACTATTTAAAAAGGAGACACTCTGCCCGTACGCGTCAGGAAGAGCGAACAACAAGGGCATTAGGATAACGAGGCAACTTTTTCTCATAACTTTACGATCTGCTTGTATATGTTTTTCCCGGAGTACGCGATAGTAACGCTATAGACCCCGGCACTAAAGGAGGACATGTCGACTTTCAGCGGGGCAAAAGGGGAGATGTTCCCCTCATTTTCAAAGACCTTTACCCCTGCACTATTATAAATGGTAACAACCGAGTTTTGGTTTTCTGCCGTCCTTATCCATACAACATCTTTCACCGGGTTAGGGTATATATCGATCTCTTGCGACCCATCCCGGACAAGAACGCTGAACTGTTGCGAAACGGACAAGCCCATCGCATCCGTGGCGGTAACGGTTACACGCGCGAGGCCGTAAGCAAGGGAGACGATGTAGAGTTGTCCTCCGTTTTCATTCACATTCACGACATGTGGCGCGGAATTCTCAACGGTAAACCGAAGCAGCTCACCATCAGGATCCACAAAGTGATCAGGGATCGAGAAAGAGATCTCCTTACTTAACCCGTCAATGGGCAAGTCATTCAAGTTGTCAACAATCGCGGGGGGCTGGTTCTCGAAGACCTGGAAACGGACAATCTCCTTGGCAAAGGCACCGTACTCGTCCTCCAAGAGCAGTTCCAGGTTATACTTCCCCGGGGACACCTGCTTGCCGATGATGCTCAGCTGGACCTGACCACCCCCCATGTCAATCAAGGAGACACCCTCTATGAGGGGATCAACGCTCCACCAAATCGCGTGATTGTCCGGATCGCTTCCGGTAAACCGAAGCACTACGGTCTGGTGAGCTCTCACTATGGCGTTTGTACTATCCAACACGGTAATCGTGGGAGGGAGATTCGATAAAGTGGTTTGGGAAACCTGAGGTGAGAGGGACGAAAAGTTCCCGGAAAAATCAAAGGCGGCCACCGCGAAATAGTAACGCGTATCAAAATCAAGTCCCTGAACTTGCACCTCAAACTGATCTCCTGGATTAAAGTTTCCAATGGGGAAAGTACGGATCTCCACATCTGCAGGAGGATTTTTCACGTTGATACCTGTCAACGAGGTTTTACGAACGTAAACGTTGAATCCCGAAGGCTTGCCATCATCCGGATCACTGGGAACAGTCCAACTTAGCGTAACTATATTCGACTGCACGTTGCTATTTAGTACTCTGATGGTATTGGGCGGTCGGGTACTGCCGGATGCCAGGGCAGCGTGAGCATTCACCAACCCCCCTAACTTTCCTTTGTAGCTCGAATTATACCCATCAAGATTCAATTTGCCGCTTTCCAACCTGCTGCGTAACATGTCTGGATTATAGCCGCTACTTTTGTGGTAAGAGAGAACAAGAGCGGCCACGCCCGACACGTGCGGGCATGCCATGGATGTACCCTGCATGTAGCCATACCCGTTTACCACCGTGCTTAGCACGGTTCCGCTATTTCCAAAGCTCTTGACATCCCCTCCCGGTGCCGCCAGGTCTACCCAATCCCCGTAATTGGAATAGTACGCTTTCCTGTAATCCGGGGCTATGGAGGAGACCGCCACCACCTTCTCGTAGTTGGCTGGTGCGGCCGCTTCGCGGTCTTCATTCCCAGCCGCGAATATCACGATTCCGCCGCGCATGGGACCGGTCTGCTTGCCGTTTTCATCAATGCCCGCGTTGGCAATAAAATAGTCAATAGCCGCCTTATCAGAACCAGGAGTTTCGGTTAGCGTAGGGTACCCCCAACTGTTCTGGCAGATAACGGCTCCGTTATCCGCGGCGTATTTGATGGCAGTGGCTCCATGCTGACCGGCATTGCCCGAGTAGGGGTCATCATCATCCACGAAGATTTGGCAAGACATCAAACGGACACCGCTATTGGCCTTTCCATTACCGCCCGCGATACCGGCAATCCCCTTCCCGTTATTCGTTACCGCTGCAACAACACCAGCCACGTGGGTCCCGTGATTATGCGGGACCAGCCTCCCAATATCTGCCACGAAGTTGTAGCCGTGGATATCATCCTTATAGCCATTCCCATCATCGTCCACGGTTGCGGTACCGTTCTTTTCCGCGAGATTCACCCACATGTTTGCCGCGAGGTCCTCATGGGTATAATCAATTCCACCATCTACAATCGCGACAATCACATCCGGGGTACCCGTGGTATAGCTCCACGCGTTAAAAAGGTTGATATCAGCACCCGCGAGGAACCTGCTCCCCAGGGAGCCGTCGTTATAATAGTGCCACTGGCTGGGGAGCCGCGGGTCATCAAAAGGCATTGTAGCTGCAGGTTGGGCCACGTTTTGAGCCACTTGTTGAACCACCTCGATAACACCCCCATTATCATACCGCACCGCCTTGGGACGATACTCTACATCTCTAACTCCCCGTATAACAGACAGCTGGGTGCGGACCTCTTCCAACGGCACTTCCGAGTCGAACTCCACATCGTACCAAAGGTGTAATCCTGCTTTGCGAGAACGCTCCTCGAAACGGCCGGAGTGTGGGAAGGTTCGTTTCATTGACCGCACCTTAAGCTGTGCAATGACATGATCTGCCGCCATTGCCTTTGTCCGCGATTTACCGGCAAACGCGGCGGCCTCCATCTTGTCTGAGAGATCATCCGTGACCATCAGGCGCACGAATCCCATTTCGTACTCCTGGGGTATCACGACCTCTATTTCCTCGGGTGCAGTCTCCTCCTTTTGTATTATCTCCTCGTTCGAACAGGCGATGCATGCAACGAAAACAAGCGACCAGTAGATTTTTTTCATTCGTTAGGTAACTCTTTTAAAAAGTCAAGCAGTAGGTGCAAAGTCTCCGGGCGGTTCCATTTCACGTTATGCTGTTTAACATAACGCCTTAGATCACTTTTCGCGTGGTCGGGTAACATCGACTCCATCCCTTTCCGGGTAGCCGGGTAGACCGCGTCATTCGTTACGATGTAATAGGTAGTTTTCACCGGTAGTAGCGTCCCGTTATCTTTATTGTTTTTCAACTCCACATGGTTGGTCACGTGGATTCCGCCCACCTCTAAAGAGGAGAGCTTGCGGGTGGCCTGCACGTTAGAGGAGGAGCCATAAGCACCCCCGCTTTCCGTCAAAGCATCAATATCGGCCAACACCAACTCTGCCACGAAGCCTGTGCTGTCACCACTTATGACACGCATAAGTTGATTATCCCGGGCATAGTAGTTGTCTTCGCCAATGATTACCAAAGCGATATCGGAGGTGGTCACCTGTTTTACCTGCTCGTTATCCAGGTAGTGCAACGAGCTTTTCAACAGGTGCACGTTAAACGGTGCCACCAGTGTTGTCTTGCCGTTGAAGTAGACCGTTCCCTCCTTGAAATCGGGGTATAGATAGGGCCACGTGGTGGTTATATCCTGTGCCGTTGACCCCATAACAGCACAGATGAAAAGAAAACTTAATAGTAGCTGTTTCATACGATTCAATTAAATGATTCAATGATCCGTTAACATGAACGCGTTGGAATTATCCCCTCGCACGTAAACAATCCTCATGCTGGACTTCCAACACGAAAGGAGCGGGACAGAGCCATTCCCAATCAACAAAAGTAGCATAAAATCTTTATTCCCGCAAATATAACGCGAAAAGGAGGGGGCACCGCTTCTTTTCGCATGCCTCCTCCTTTTCGTTCATTAAAACAAATGTTCAACTTACTACATGCCAAACATTACCTGTTAAACGTACGTCCCGTTTTCAACAATGGAACCTCATCGCTTACCACCGAACTCGGTGCGGCTAGCGGGATGGCAGCAGTTTCCATGGATATGCGCTTCCAGGTGGTGGATGGATCGTACCAGCGTACGGCACCAAGCCAGTTGCCGTCATCATCTGCCAGACCGTACCCCCATACGTCGTTGGCTCCCGTTATATTGCCCGGTGAGGAGACCGAGAACACGATAGCCGGGCTATTGTACGTAGCGAATAAAAAGTCGCTTTTAGGCACGGTAGGATTGGGATGCTGCCAACCTTCAACCAGCAGTTGCCAATCTGGAACGGTTAACGTCCCGAAAACGGGGTCTAAAACGGCGGATACCGGAGCAACTTCTACACCGGTAATATTCTTGCCCATCCCTTTAATGATCACTCCAAACTCATCATCTGAATCGGGATCAACGGCGATAATAACCGTTTCCGGGGCAATCGCGGCACCGGAAGAGGCACTAATGCCATGGATTTGCCAGGTACCCAAGATAGCATCCAACGTGTAGCCATAGCTGTAGAGATAGTTATCCTTTATCGACAACTCCTCGCTGGTGTTGCCGTACACGTCCTCGAAGGCATCGGCAGGGATATTGAGATCTACGGTCGCTCCAAACGCGGGCGCTTCAGGCAGGTAGAACGAGGGGATACCCTCTACCAGTCCCCACTTTTTCACGTCGACCGTGGTGAACTTACCAGGCTCCTTGTAGACAAAGGTAGGTACCTTGGCTAACTTTTTGGCCGCGGTGATTCCCTCTTCAGGCAAGGCGATTACCTTCAAGTTCTTCCAGTCGGAAAACGATACCAGCGTGTCGGGGTTAATCTCCTCGAACTCGCTTTGTAAAGCCCACGTGGTCGTAGCCAACCGCACGGTTATCCCCCCCGATGGAGCACCTTTCACCAAGGTATCGGCCTTTTGTTCGAAAGCTTTCGAACCATTCCCCTCAAGATCGCGTACCGCGTTGACCTCGTAGGTGATGCTGGCGTAAGCTCCCGCGGGAGCGGAAGGCAACTGCACCACCAGGCTGTTTCCGCTAACCGACAAGTTTTCTTCATCCACTTGAATGTCTTGTGGGTTAAACTTCTCGTACCCTGGATCAACCACCAGCGGTTTAGCCCCGGAAAGGGTGTTTTTCGCGAAGTAAGAGACGTACACCTTCCCCGTGCCCCGTTGAATCGGCTCATGGAAAGTAATCGTGACGGTGGTATCCTTAATCCCGACCTTTGAGGGTGCAGGCTTATCCCCATCATCCTTCGTGCGGATGCTGGCATTCTTAACTTCACTCACCACCCCGTCGACACTCGCCACGACGGCGTAAATCTGGTACACCGTGTAGGGTGTAAGATCTTCAACCACGACATGAGTGTCGCGGGTCTTGGAGTAATCGGCAATCCCGTTCGCGACTCCCGCGGCGGTTTTCTGAAGCACGCTCATTGGCTTCAGGTCAGTATTGGGCTTCTCACCCTTTACCACCACCCACGCGTAGAAGCCAGCCTCACCGGCAGGCGACACGTTAAAGGAGATGGACTCGCTCTCGGCGTTGATATTAGAGATTTTTACCGCCGGGGGATCGGGCAACGTTAAAGAGTCCTCTACCTCGAAAGTGGTACAACCGGCAGCAAGGATCGCCAAGACGATTGATAGATATAGCAAGATATTTTTCATATTCAATTCGTATTATTATTTATCGTTATCACTCGCTTTAATTCTTCACGTATTTGAGGCCTGTTACCCTCTCGAACCACCCGGCTGATACCCCGGTGGACGGATTAATAGCCTGTATCCCTACCTGATAGGGCTGTGTTAGCGCTACCGTACCTCCATCAATGCTAAAGATCAGCTTCTCCCCATCCGGTAATAGCGAGTAGGGAATCGTTGCCGCGGCAAAACGACCAGTATATCCGCTTATCGTCCCCACGTCTTGGGTAACGGGCACGCTTATCTCCGTCTTTTCCTCGTTAACAACGCCGTATACTTTTAAAGGTGAAGGATAACCAGAAAAGACGTTAACTATCCAGATTTTAGTGATGTCGCTTTCGTCTTTTTCAAACACCACGTTGCTCCAAGAATAAACACCGCCACCCCACGCGTCATCACCTGATCCCGTGTAGGAACCCAATATCGCGGATAGCGGGTGATCCTTATCCATGATGGTCACGCTGACCGTGTCGTTACCCCCCATGTTCACCTCTCCTGAACTAGTAAGGGCAAGGCTGAACACCAGGTCTCCAGTGAACTCACCGATGTGCGGGATAACATCCAACTCGATATACCGAACGGCATTTTCAACATCGCCATCAAAGTTAAGGACGGAGGCTCCCCCTTTCAACTTGAAGTCCCTACCGGCCACCGCGGTACCATCAATCACTTTGAAGCCAACGGTGCTAGGCAACCCGCTTAGCGAAGTTAACCGAACCGGGACACGTAAGGTAGGGATAATGGTATCGTTGTTCTCATCTACCTCGAACTCGTTCACTGAAAACCGGGTTCCTTGAAAGGCCACGAATGCATCGGCATCGTCGAACTTGGGATATTCGTTCAAGTTACAAGCGCCTAACAACAGGATACCTGCCAGCACAGTGATATATACTATTATTTTATTCATATTACTCTGTTTTGCAAGTTAAACATTATTATCGGGCTTCGATTACTTATCGTAGCCTGGGTTCTGAACGAGGTTCTCGTTTACTTCCAGCTCTCTCTTGTTGATAGGCAGTGCCCAGTAGTGGCTGTCGGCCGGTATGTTCCGGGCCACTTCCGCCCCGCTGTAGTGCACGCGGGTCACGCTTCCCCTGGTGCGGGCGAGGTCATACCAGTGATGCCCTTCCCAAGCAAGTTCCAGGCGGCGCTCTTTCAACACGTCGTTCACACCGGCGCTAGCGATTTCAGATGCCCCACGATTCGTTCTAATCGCGTTCAGGTCCGACACGGCGGTCACTCCCGAAACGGTAGCCCCGCGCGTGATCGCCTCTGCCCGGTTAAGGTACATCTCGCTCAAACGCAACACGATGGTGTTACTCACATCGGGCGTTCCCTTATCTTTCCCGGCGTACTTGGTGGTCCAATAGGTTCCCGCCGGTGCCTCGTTGAGGTCCTGAATAAACATGGTGCCCCTCACGTCGCCATCATCGTAGAGTTCGACAAGGTCATTGCTCGCGGCGGCATCCGAATAGCCATCGGGCCGGGTAAGGTAGCTAATACCGTCCCAGTACCCGTCATAACTGTTGGACTTCAAGCCGTACACGTCGAATATTACCTCTCCGCCCGACTGCGCGTCTTCCTTAAACGCGGCCGCGTACTCATCAGCCTTCCATAAATCGTACGTACCGCTGTTGATTACCGTAGTAGCGTAATTGGCCGATTTTTGCCACTCTCCCATGTATAGGTACACCCTGGAAAGCAGTGCTTGAATAGCCAGCTTGCTGGCAACGGAGGTCTTGCTGGCCACCCCACCACGGGTATAGCCGTCTGCAATAAGCCCCTCAGCCGTGGTGAGGTCGGTAACGATGTTGTTGTACACCGTTGCAACATCATCCCGGGCCGGTTGTCCAGCCGGGTCGGTGATGAACACGTAGGGAACTCCTAACGAGGTTTTATCTACCGTGTATTGCTTCGCGTACGTACGTACGAGATCAAAGTGCGCGAGTCCCCTCAGGAAAAGGCACTCCGCGTGCAAGTTATCCACGTCTTGCTGGGTAACCCCATCTACTCCCGCCTTACCTTCCAACTCAGCGATCACGTTGTTAACCGCCGATATCACGTAATAGGCGGTTCCCCACAACGCGGGCGTGGAAGTAGAAGTGTAGGAGAAGTTATAGGGAACCGTGTAACGACCCGAGTTTTTATCCACGTCGCGATACCCGTTCCCGCTGCGCAGCTCCGCGTCGATGATAAAAGAAGCCCCGTACCAGTTGGTACTTACCAACGGGGCGTAGGCGGCAAACGTGGCGTTGTCCAGACCTTTGTAGGTGGCAAGGGTGAGTTCCGTACTCTGCTGCATAACGGGAGCCTGGTTAAGGAAATCATCACACGAAACGACCAAGAGCGTTGCCGCGATTATTAAAAGATATATTTTTTTCATACTTTATTTTTTTATTGACTTAACAATTCATAGCCATACAATGGATTGATGTAACCCTTGCTCATCATTAAAACGAGAGTTCAATACCTCCAATAAATGCCTTGGTCATCGGGTAAATACCGTATCCTATACCGTCTACCCCGCGCTCGGGATCCCACCAGTCCACATCATGGAAGGTATAGATGTTTTGCGCGCTGAGGTAAAGTTTTAATCCTTTAACCTTAATGCGCTCCAATAGTTCACCAGGTAAATTGTAAGAGAGCGTGACATCTTTCACGCGAAGATAATCTCCCCGTTGCAAAAAGCGGGTGGTGCTAAAGTGGTTACTCTGGGTGGTGTTTCCAGCCAACGGCTTGGGATTCACACCCGTGTCTCCCGGCTTCTTCCAGTAATTGAGGGCCGTTAACAACTGGTTGTTGTTCATTTGTGCACCGTCTGACTCGAGGTAGCGACGCTCGATCAACATCACGTGGTTACCCCCTTTAAATTCAAAGAACGCACCCAAGTGGAACCCTTTCCAAGCCAGGCTCGTGTTGAATCCCCCGGTGAACTTGGGTTCCGGTGAGGCCGGATACACGTAGCGCGCCTTATTGAAATCGTTCGTCATGTTACCCTGCTCATCACGGTACAAGGCATCCCCGTTGGTGGGGTCTACCCCGTAGTAGTCACGGAGCCTGAAGGTATAAAGCGATTTGCCCACCATGTGACGCAAACGACCATCCGTAGCGTAAGCAATCTCCTCGTTATCGGCCAGGTCCGTGATCTTGGTTTTGTTAAACGCGATGTTGGCACCCACATCCCACGCGAATTCGTTAGTGTTGAAAATATCGTAGCTCAACTGCAACTCCACCCCACGGTTCATAAGCGATCCGATGTTGAGAAAGTTGGTGGAGAAACCGGTTGTCTGCGGCACGTTTTTATCCAGCAGCATATCGGTGGTTTTACGGCTATACACATCTATATTCGCGTCTATTCTGTCCAGCACCCTCAAGTCGAGCCCTATATTCCAGGTCCCGTTCTTTTCCCAAGAGAGGTAGGGGTTCGAGGGGCGGCTGGGTAGCATACCGGTAGCCCCGTTATATTGGGCGTTCGAATACACCCCATAAGCCTGGTAGGCAGAAATGTTGTTATTCCCGTTAAGCCCGTAACTGGCCCGCAACTTAAGCAGGTTCACGAAATCCAAGCTTTCCATAAAACCCTCTCGGTGAATATTCCAGGAGGCACCCACGGAATAGAAGGTTCCCCACTGGTTCTCCGATCCAAACAGAGAGCTGCCGTCAGAACGCAAGGAGGCTTGCAGGTAATACTTATCGGAATAGTTGTAATCCAGTATCCCAAAGAAAGAGAGCATGGTTCTGGCGGTATGCGATTGCGACGCTTCAACATCCGTTTGAGGTGCCGTTTGAATGTAGGGTATATCGGGGTTCACGTCGGGAGCATACGCGTACATGGATCGAGACGTGTACTTCTGAGCCTCCTGTCCCAAGAGGAAACGCACGTGATGATCATCAAAAAACACATCGTTGTAGGTGGCGGTGTTCGACGTGGTTAACTGCACGTAACTCTGCGTGCTCGCCTGCAACATACCTACGCCACTGCTTGTCTCCGGCGACCAGTACCTGCGTCCTTCGCTGCTGATGGTCTCGATGGCGTTGGTGGTCTTCAACGCGAGCTTCGAGATGGGATTCCATTGCAGGTAGATATTCCCCAACATTTGATACGACTTTGAGAATTGATCATCGTACTCGGCAGTCGCACGCGGGTTAGAATTGCTGTTCTCCGCGATTTTGGCATTGTGCTTGCCTTCGTCATCGTACGCGGGCGTCCATGGTAGGATCATCATCCCGGCGAATATCGGGTTCACGTAATAGAGCGATTGCATCGGTACGTCATTTCCTTCGGTATAGGTAAAGTTAACCCTTGTACCGGTTTCGAGGTTGTTCGTTAACTTGTAATCGGCGTTCAAGCGCCCGGTAACCTTGTTCATATCTACCCCGTAGAACACGCCATCGGTACGGTTGTAGGTAAGGGAGCTGTAGTACTTGGCCCGGACGTTGCTGCCCGATGCGTTAACCTCGTACTCTTGCAGGTTGCCTATTCGGGTAACATGATCCATCCAGTTGGTTAGCGGACGACTCAAGATCTCCTTGGGACGATAATAAGTGCTCGTTGGATCATCGGGGTTCTGACCAATGTTCTTGATCGCATCTCTTTGATAATCAAGGAGCTGTGATGCACTCATCACGCCAAAGTTGTTGTCGTTGGCCAACCACGAGGCCCCGTACCTTGCACGGGCAGAGAAACTGGTTCTTCCCTCTTTCCCGCTCTTGGTGGTCACCAATATCACCCCGTTGGCTGCCCGGCTACCGTAAACGGAGGCCGCCGCGGCGTCTTTCAGCACGGTAATACTCTCGATATCATTAGGGTTAATGGAGGAGAGCAGGTTACCCGTGTTCAAAAAGTAAGTGGCGTTACCCGTTAAGACAGGAATACCATCGACCACCCACAAGGGGTTATTCCCCGCGTTAATGGAGGAGGTGCCACGAATACGGATGGAAGAGGCCGCACCCGGTTGTCCTGAACTCGCGGTGATAGAAACACCGGCGATTTTTCCTCCCAGGGCTTTATCCATCGATACAACCGGGGCATCTGCAATATTGGCCCCGCTGACCGTGCTCACGGCTCCGGTCTTGGCTTCCCGTGTTACCGTACCGTAAGCAACCACTACTACCTCATCCAAGGCCCTTGTCCCGGAAAGGAGAACGACCCTCACGGTTGGGCTAACTTTCACCTCCTGTGTAATAAAGCCAACGTATGAAACCACTAACATTCCATCCGAGGGAGCGGACAGGCTGAAATTGCCATTGACGTCGGTCACCGTCCCTTGCATGGTTCCTTTAATCTGAATAGTGGCACCAATGGCCGGCTCCCCCTCCTCATCCACCACGGTACCTCGTACTTGTGTCTGAGCGGCTAGGAACCCTATTCCAATAAAGAACAGGGACAAAAACGCAATAAGTTTTTTCTTCATAAACTCTACTTTATTAATTAAACACTCACGTTACTATTTACTGCTTGTCTATTTTTGCTCACGGGTAGGCCTCTTCTAAAGGCAAAAAGGCCAAACTCATGGGAGTGGCGTGGTACCACATACACGGCAACAGCATTTCCCACAAGCGATTCTCCCCCTGCAATTTACAAATATATATCTTTTTCTTTAAAAAAATGATTTTTTTGCTCTTTTTTTTAAAAAGAGGCGGATAAAACGTACACACGTAAATGTGGCTGCCTCGGGAAACCCCGATGCAGCCTCAATCATGTTAGCGTTTGCCATAGCCTGGGGAACCCCCCCATCCCAAAGCGTGCACGATGCCACGCGATGGATAAGCTGCAGTGAAAAACGTCCGCAAAAGCGAATCGTGAATCTTATTTTTCTATACCCAACAACTCAACCTCAAAGATTAGGTTCGAGAAGGGCTTAATAGTTCCGCGATCCTGCGACCCGTACGCCAAGTCGTAAGGCACGTACAAGCGCCACTTAGAACCAACGGGCATCAATTTCAACGCTTCCGTCCACCCGGCAATTACCTGCGTAACGCCAAACGTGGCGGGCTCGCCCCTCTCTACACTACTGTCGAATACGGTCCCATCAATGAGCGTCCCATGGTAGTGCACCTTCACGCGGTCGGTTTCCGTGGGAACAGCGCCTGTTCCTTGCTTCAATATCTCGTATTGCAGTCCGCTGGGAAGCGTTACCACCTCTTCACGCTTGCCGTTTTCTTCCATAAAGGTATCGCCCTCGGCAATGCTTTCAGCGTACTCGATCTTTAGCTCCTCTTCCTGACGAATCCGCTCGGCCTCTTGCGCCTTCTCGATCTCTTGCTGGACGTAGGCATTCGCATCCATTGTGCTAATGGCCAGTTCTTCCTTTTTCAACACGGATATCAGCCCGGAAAGGAGCTGGGTGGTGTTCACTTTTTGCTCACCATCCTCGCCGTACAGCAGCGTGTTGACTTGCGGGAGCATCATTTGCGAGAACTGCGTCCCGATGCCCAGCCCTTGCGCGTAGGCCGATTTTTCTTCCAGGTTAATCGCATCTTTCAACCCCTTGATAAACTGGGCAAGCTGAGGGGCGTTCAATTTGTTCACGGAATCGACCTTCGCGGCCATCTCTTTCTGCAATGCCAACTTCTCGGTGGAATCTGCAGCGGCAATGCGCATCTGATAATCGTGCTCAATGTTGGACGAACTCGTCAACACGCCCTGTTGCTCCAGGAACTGCACCAGCCCTTGATCGGCCATGGTTACCCCGTAAGCGTAAGAAACGCTGTCTACCGCGTTCTTCAGCGAGGCCTTCGGCGTGGATGCTCCAACGCACGAAACCATCATTACTGAAATTACAACCACTGCACCCAAGGTGCCTAACATTGTCTTCTTCATTGTTTGTCTATATTTAATAATTTAATAATAATAATGTACTTTTGGAATATACAACGATTAATTCGTCGAAATATCTCCCTTTTTGAAAATCAATCGACAAAGGTAAGAAATTAACGCGAAACAAACATCAAAAAGAGTTATTATTCACCGAAAAATGCGATTTTTCACACGCGAAGTTCAATTTTCACCTCCAAGTTGCAACGTTATTCTTTTATAATGCGAAGCGATTTTAAAGCCATTTTTCCCGAATTCGGAATAAAAAGGCTATATTTGAAGGTAAAGAGGGTAATAATAACTTAACTTTCGCCTGTAACTGTTTATTAGCTTTCAGGCTCGACTGACATAAATCACGCGAAAGTTAAGTAATAACAAAATAATCGAATGAATATGAAAAAGAAATTAGTCGTTTTAACAGGGGCGGGCATGAGTGCCGAAAGTGGAATCGCCACCTTTCGCGATTCCGGGGGACTGTGGGAGCAACACCCGGTAGAGCAAGTGGCAACCCCTGAGGGGTTCGCGGCGAACCCGGGACTGGTGCAGGAGTTCTACAATCAACGGAGAAGGGAGCTGCTAAACGCTAAACCCAACGCGGGGCATCAAGGGCTGGCCGAAATGGAGAAAGAGTTCGAGGTACACATCATCACGCAAAACGTGGACGACCTGCACGAAAGGGCGGGCAGCACGAACGTGCTGCACCTGCACGGCGAACTGATGAAGGTGCGCTCCACGGGCGACCCGTCACTCGTCTACGAGGTGGACCCGTCGAAACCCGACATACGGATGGGCGACAAGTGCGAGAAGGGGTTCCAACTGAGGCCGCATATCGTCTGGTTCGGCGAGGCGGTACCCCTGATCCCCCGCGCGGCAGCCATCTGCCAGAAAGCGGACATCTTCGTGATCATCGGTACCTCCATGAACGTCTATCCCGCGGCAGGGCTGCTGGGCGATGTGCCGAGCCACGCGCCCGTCTACCTGATCGATCCCAAGGACGTGCGAACCTACCGTCGGGACGTGCACCATATAAAAATGGGCGCGTCAAAAGGGGTGGAGGAATTAAGGAGGCTCTTGCTCGAAAATTGATTTTTTTCAACTACTTTTGTATAAACAGTCGTGTAATAAAAATAGCATGCAAATGCAACGTGAATAACGAGAGGAGAAACCCGTGGGAAAGAAGATAGCGGAAACGCCCATGATGCTGCAATACGCCGATATTAAGAAGGAGCATCCCGATGCCATCCTGCTGTTCCGAGTCGGCGATTTTTACGAGACCTTTTCAGACGACGCCATCCTGACGGCGGAGATACTGGGTATCACGTTGACCCGAAGGGCCAACGGGGCGGCACACTTCGTGGAGCTGGCCGGCTTCCCGCACCACGCGTTGGACACCTACCTGCCAAAGCTGGTGAGGGCCGGGAAACGGGTGGCCATATGCGACCAGTTGGAAGACCCGAAGAAGGCAAAGAAACTGGTGAAAAGGGGCATCACCGAGTTGGTGACGCCGGGCGTTTCGATAAACGACAACGTGCTGAACCACAAGGAAAACAACTTCCTCTGCGCGGTTCATCTCGACAAAAGCAACCGGTTCGGTATCGCCTTCCTCGACATCTCCACCGGGGAGTTCCTCACCTCCGAGGGCGACCGGAACGACGTGGATAAGCTGCTTTCTAACTTCTCCCCCAAAGAGGTGCTGATAGAGCACGGGAAACGAAAAAAGTTTCAAGAGCATTTCGGCCATAACTGGCTGCTGTCGGAGCTGGACGACTGGATATTCACCGAGAGCGCCAGCCGGGACAAGCTGCTGTCGCACTTCCAAACGAAAAGCCTCAAAGGGTTTGGTGTTGAGCATCTGGAGGATGGCCTCATCGCCTCCGGTGCCATCCTGCACTACCTCGATATCACGAAGCACACCCAGGTTGAACATATCAACGCGCTCACCCGCATCGAGGAGGAGCGGTTCGTTCGGCTGGACAAGTTCACGGTGCGCAGCCTGGAGCTGCTCGCGCCAATGAACGAGGGAGGGAAAAGCCTGCTGGAGGTACTGGACAAGACGATATCGCCCATGGGGTCTAGGCTGCTCCGTCGCTGGGTGGTGTTCCCGCTGCAGGAGGTGGAGCCGATAAACAGGCGGCTCTCCGTGGTGGAACACTTCTTCCGTGAACCGCGACTGAAAGAGCTGCTGGAAAAACAGCTCACGCTGATTGGCGACCTGGAACGCATCATCTCCAAGGCGGCCACGGGAAGGATATCACCCCGGGAGGTGGTACAGCTAAAGGTGGCACTCACGGCCATCGAGCCTATCAAGGAAGCATTCATGGCTTCGGACAACCCCAGCCTGCAGCAAATGGGAGAGCAGCTGGATCCCTGTCTACCTGCCCGCGACCGGATAGAGCGAGAGGTCATGCCCGACCCTCCCGCCCTCTTGAACAAGGGAGGCTACATCCGCGAAGGGGTAAACGAGGAACTGGATGAGTTGCGCGACATCGCGTACTCGGGAAAGGATTACCTAATGCAGCTACAGCAGCGAGAGAGCGAGAAAACCGGTATCCCCTCGCTCAAGGTGGCATTCAACAACGTGTTCGGTTACTACATCGAGGTGAGGAACACGCATAAAGAGAAGGTGCCACCCGAATGGACACGGAAGCAGACGCTGGTGAGCGCGGAACGGTACATTACCGACGAGCTGAAGAAGTACGAGGAGAAGATACTGGGGGCGGAAGAGAAGATCATCGCGCTGGAGAGCGAGATCTACGCCACGCTGGTGGAGAGCCTGCTCCAGTACATCCCCGCCATACAGGCCAACGCCAACGTCATCGCGCGGGCCGACTGCCTGCTCTCGTTCGCGAACGTGGCGCGGGAGAACCGGTATATACGGCCGGAGGTGAACGAGTCGGACGTGATCGAGATCAAGAACGGGCGACACCCGGTAATCGAGCTACAACTACCCCCCGATGAACCCTATATCGCGAACGACACCTACCTGGACAGCGATACGCAACAGATCGTTATCATCACCGGGCCCAACATGGCGGGGAAGTCGGCCTTCCTGCGACAAACCGCGCTCATCACGCTGATGGCGCAAATCGGGAGCTTCGTGCCGGCAGAGTCGGCCAAGATCGGGGCGGTAGACAAGATATTCACCCGGGTGGGGGCATCCGATAACATCTCCATGGGCGAATCGACCTTCATGGTGGAGATGAACGAGGCGGCCAACATCCTCAACAACCTCTCATCGCGTAGCTTGGTCTTGTTCGATGAGCTGGGAAGGGGTACCAGCACCTACGACGGGATATCCATCGCGTGGGCCATCGTGGAGTACATCCACGAACACCCGGGGATACGGGCGAAAACGCTCTTCGCCACCCACTACCACGAGCTCAACGAGATGGCCAAGTCGTTCAAGCGGGTAAAGAACTACAACGTGGCCATAAAAGAGGTCGATAACAAGGTGATCTTCCTCCGGAAGCTGGTACCGGGCGGAAGCGAACATAGCTTCGGCATCCACGTGGCCCAGATGGCGGGAATGCCTCCAAGCATCACCCAGCGGGCCGAGGCGATCCTCGCGCAGATGGAAACGGCCAACCGAAAAGATGAGATAAGGAAGCCGTTGCGCGACTTCGTGGAGAAAAGGGAGGGGTACCAGCTGAGCTTCTTCCAACTGGACGATCCCGTTCTGAGCCATATTCGTGACGAGATCATAGACCTCGACGTGAACAACCTCACCCCCATAGAGGCGCTGAACAAGCTCAACGATATTAAGAAGATACTTAAAGGAAAGTAACCCGTTACCCATAAACCGCACAACCCTTGCAATGGGAATTCCACGAGGTTGGCGACAAGGTAGCCATATTTGGCAACGGTAATGACAATAGCCACTGTACCGGGTGAGCGTCTCGGTACAGTGCAATTAAACGAAGATAAGGAATGTATGACGATAGCAATTTTCATGATATCCCCCGCCGCGATAGCCAGCAAGTGGGCCGTCTAGAGGTAATCTGCGGGTCGATGTTCTCCGGTAAAACCGAAGAGCTGCTAAGGCGATTGCGGCGTGCGAAGTTCGCGAAGCAACAGGTGGAGATATTCAAGCCGGCAATGGATACGAGGTACTCCGCGGCCGAAGTGGTGTCGCACGACCGGAATACCATTCTCTCTACCCCGGTGGAACATTCGAGCAACATCTTGCTGCTCTCCT
>DUPB01000037.1 GCA_012838585.1 Bacteroidales bacterium | reverse complement strand
TGATCGAGGCGAAAGAGAAGAAAGATCGGGAACGAATTATTCAGACCTTTGACGAGGAGCCCGACCTGCAGGTGCTGAACGGTCGATACGGTCCCTACATCGCGTATAAGAAATCGAACTATAAAATCCCAAAGACGGTGGATCCGCATGCACTTACCCTGGAGGAGTGTATGAAGATCATCGAGGAGTCGGGCAAAAGTAAACCGACCAAAAGGGCGGCGACAAGAAAGTCCTCCACCGGGAAAACCGCGGCTAAAAAATCTACAGCTGGGAAAACCACCGCTAAAAAAAGCAGTTCCGGTAAAACGGCTGCCAAGGTGAAGGCGACCGGGAAAGGAACGACTGGGAAGATGGCGGCAAAGAAACCCACGAAATAGCTGTTAGCCCTTGTCGGAGATAGAGGGCCCTGAATTCCTAACTTCCAGTCAGATAACTTAGAAAGGATAATAGAGGAAGAAACCCGCGACGCCCGAAAGCACGATGAGTAGGATGGGATCTACCTTTTTTAATGATGCGATAAACACCGCCGCGAAGATAATCCAGCTTTTGTAGTCAACGAAGTTATGCCTGTTCATCAGCATCAACGCCGCGGAGGCGATGAGCCCGATGATGGCCGGCTTGAGTACCGATAGGGATGCCTTCATCCAGGGGTTGTTTTTCAAACGGAAGAACGATACGGTGACAATCGTCATCAAGACAAACGAGGGGATGCTCACCGATAGGGTGCAGATGGCGGAACCCAGTACGGCGTAACCCGGGGAGTAACCCATCCCTACGACGGCGGTGTAACCCACGTACGTGGCCGAATTGAACGCGATGGGACCCGGTGTGGCCTGCGAGATAGCCACTATATCGGTAAAGTCGTTGATTGAAAGCCAGCCATGTAATTCCACCACCTCGTGCTGTATTAGCGGCAGCATGGCGTAGCCGCCCCCGAAACCGAATAGGCCGATCTTGAAGAACGACAGGAAGAGGGCCAGGTATAGGTCAATCAGTTCCATCTCTCTTTGCAGTTATTCGTCTCAGGTAAACAAAGTGAAGAACCCCCAGGAGGATGGCCACCAGCACGATAATGGCCGGGGAGACCTTAAGAAGCCATACCGATAGTGCGACGATGATGGGAATCCACAGCGTAGAACGCTTCACCCCGGCCGACTTGCCCAAGCCTAAGAGCGGGGCGGCGATAAGGGCTACCACTGCCGGGCGAATGCCCTTGAACACGCTTTCAACCACGGGGTTATCCTTGAACTGGGTGAACACCATGGCGATAAGGAGAATCACGATAAAGGAGGGGAGGATAATGCCGGCAGCGGTGGAAAGGCTGCCCTTGAAGCCTAACCGCTTGCGGCCCACGAAGACAGCCGTGTTCAAGGCGATGGGGCCAGGCATGGATTGAGCCAGTGCCAGCATGTCCATGAACTCATCATCAACGAGCCACCCCCTTTTGCGGACTACCTCTTCACGGATAAGGGGAATCATGGCGTAACCCCCACCAAACGTGAATGCCCCGATCTTAAAAAAAATAAGGAAAAGTTCCCAGTAATGTTTTATTCTACCCATTTTTATGTGAATTTCGGGCAATAACCTGCTTCAATACACTTGGTTAGCTTAACACATAAAAAACAAAAGCAGATTGCAAAAGAGATTATCTGTTTGCCAATCTGCTTTTTATAAGAAGCCGCACCGGTGGAATAAGCCGAAACTCCTTATGACAGGATTTGAGTGTCTTGGTACCTCTGTAATCCGCTGTTCCGATACATCGAAATCCCGAGGGATGCGGCCCGCCATTAATACCAAAAACGTTTCTCGGTTTCAAAAATTTAATTGATGAGTTTCCCAATCGACCAATGCGGCAATAACTCATTCACTCGCTTTTCTATTGTCAAAGATAGGGTGTAAAAACGAAACGACCAAATAATTCATGCATTTTTTTGTCGTTAAACCGCTTTTTTAGGCGCTAAACGGTACATTTTAACAAACTCCTTTTGTTAGCAGGCTGTTATCAGGTCATAAAAAAGAAGCCCGGCTATGCAGCTAGGCTTCCAAGACTACGTTGCAAGATCTCTTTAGGTTGTTATTTCGTCGCGAGAAATTTTTGGATCTCTTCGTCGCTCACCTCGTGGTCGGTAAGGTCGCCGGCCAGGTACTGGTCGTATGCACTCATATCCACCAGACCATGGCCCGAGAGGTTGAACAGGATGGTTTTGGGTGTTCCCTCCTCTTTGGCTTTGAGCGCCTCGCGGATGGCCACGGCGATCGCATGTGTGGACTCCGGTGCCGGAACAATCCCTTCGGTTTGAGCGAAGAGTATGCCCGCCTCGAACGACTCCAGCTGTTTTACGCTAACGGCCTCGATGAGCTCGTCCTTCAGCAACTGGCTCACGATGCTGCCGGCACCGTGATAACGCAACCCGCCAGCGTGGATGTTGGCCGGGGCAAACTTGTGTCCTAACGTGTACATCGGGATAAGCGGGGTATGACCGCTCTCGTCGCCAAAATCATACTTGAACTCCCCCCGGGTCAGCTTGGGACATGATGCAGGTTCCGCGGCTACGAAACGGCAGTTGTTTTTGCCCACGATTTTGTGGCGCAAGAAGGGGAAGGAGATGCCCGAGAAGTTAGAGCCTCCCCCAAAGCAGCCGATGACCACGTCGGGATAGACCCCGGCCATCTCCATCTGCTTTTCCGCTTCCAGTCCGATAACGGTTTGGTGTAGAGACACGTGGTTGAGTACGCTGCCTAGCGCGTACTTGCAGTTGGGTGTCTGTATGGCCAGTTCAATCGCTTCCGAAATGGCGGTACCCAAGCTGCCTTGGTAGTTGGGCGTATCGGTAATAATCTTGCGTCCCGTTTTGGTCGACATGCTGGGCGAGGCAATCACCTGTGCACCCCAGGTTTGCATAAGCGAGCGACGGTACGGCTTTTGCTCGTAGCTGATCTTTACCATGTATACGGCTAGTTCTATCCCGAATGTCTTCGCGGCAAAAGCCAAGGCGGTACCCCATTGACCCGCCCCTGTTTCGGTGGTCAGGTTGGTGACCCCTTCAATCTTATTGTAGTAGGCCTGTGGCAATGCCGTGTTAAGCTTGTGTGATCCTACCGGGCTCACGCTCTCGTTCTTGAAGTAGATGCGAGCCGGCGTATCGAGTGCCCTCTCCAGGTCGGTAGCGCGTACCAGCGGGGTGGGGCGGTATATCTTGTACTTCTCTCTTACCACTTCGGGGATATCGATCCAAGCGTCGGTTTGGTTCACTTCCTGACGTGAGAGCTCTTCGGAAAATATCGGGAAAAGATCCTCCGCCTTAATCGGCTCTTTTGTCCCCGGGTGGATCATGGGGAGCGGTTTGTTTTTCATCTCGGCCGTTATATTGTACCACCGTGTGGGTATGTCAGACTCCGAGAGTAAGAATTTCTTTCTTCTTTCCATCATCATTCGTTGTTTGAAATTAAAGTTTATTAGAGTTTTATATTTGATATGGTTTGAGTTTATTGTAATTACAAGGTACGGGTAAGTTTTTTAACCCGGATGTTTTCGTCCACGATCGCATCGATGACCGCTACCGCCACCATGTTCACGATTTCCATTCCCTCCAGGCTAATTTGGTTCTCCCTGGCCACCTTCGCGATCTTCATCTCCTCGTTGATGCAGGTGGCCTGCACGTCTAAGGCACCCCGGAAGATATAGGGGAACCCCAGCACGTTGTTGATCTGGTTGGGATAATCGGAGCGACCGGTCGCGAAGATAAGGTCGTCTCTCGTGGCCATCGCCGTTTCGTATGCTATCTCGGGATCGGGGTTGGCCAAGGCAAAGACAATGGGGTCGCTGTTCATGGTTAGCAGCATCTCGGGCGTGAGCACGTTGCCCACCGATAGCCCCAGGAACATATCGGCTCCCTTCATCGCCTCCTCTAGCGTGTTAATCGGCCGGGAGGTGGCAAACGGCTTCTTGCGGTCGTTCAGGTCGCCCCTGCGGGTGTTGATCACCCCTTTCGAGTCGAGCATCACGATGTTCCCGGGTTGTGCTCCCAACGCCATGTAGAGTCGTGTACAGGAGATCGCGGCCGCACCCGCCCCATTTACCACGATGCGAATATCGTCAATCTTCTTGCCGTTCAGTTCCAGCGCGTTGAGCAGGCCGCACGCCGATATAATGGCCGTGCCGTGTTGGTCATCGTGCATAATGGGGATCTCCGGATCCTCCTTAATGGCTAAGCAGGGCTCGGCCACACCCGGGGAGTAGGCTAGGGAGAGGTCTCTTTGAGAACTATAGGGCTTGGTGGGAACCACCTCTATTTTCCCGGGACGGCCTTGCGAATGGTACGTGAGGGCAGCATCACGCAGTTTATCTTTTGTCATTTTGATTGAATTCGTGCAAAATAACCCATAATTCGTGCAAAATTATAAAATATTCCCGACAGATTATAACACGTGTGAGCAAACGTTCCTTAATAAACATTAGACGAATTCTTTCCCCGGTATAATTCAAGTGAACTTGTCCTTTACTCGTTCAGTTAATCGAAGCAAGAAATCGATACGATATATCTTGTAAAGTATGTTAAGACTTTGAAAACTGTATTGGGTTTTCAAGTTTTCTATACTATCTTCGCAGCTTCTTACAGATAAGTTATGGAAACAAAAGAGCGAATCATACGAAAAGCCTCGGAACTATTTTGCCAATATGGCATCAGAAGCGTTTCGATGGATGAGTTGGCTTCCTCTTTGAATATATCCAAACGCACTATTTACGAGACTTTTAAGGATAAGGAAGAGATCCTGCTATCGGTTCTTTCCGCTAAGAAAGCTCAGCGCAAGGCCGATTTTGAGTTGTTGGTGTCCCACGCGACTAACGTGATAGAGGTGTTTCTCGCGATTATCGAGATTCATCAAACGGTTCCGATGTGTTGTGACAGGTTTTACGACGACATTCACCGTTATTACCCAACTGTATCCCGATTTATCCATGATGTGAACAAGGAGAATAACCGTAAACTGCGCTCATTTCTGAAGAATGGTATTAAACAGGGGTACGTGCGTGACGACCTGAATGTAAAGGTAGCTGCTTTTCTCGTGGAGGAGAGCACGTTTACCCACGCCTATGCCAATCAGCGGAAAAGGCCAAAGTTCTCCTACCACGAGCTGTTTTACACGATGATGATCAACTTTTTACGGGGTATCTCTACCGCGAAAGGAATCGAGATAATTGATGACTACTTGGTAAAAAAAAAGGAACAAAACAATAAGTAATGGAACCGATGAAAGAACCTAGCTTGAGATTAATTGGAAAATGGGTATTAGGCGTTGTCCTACTGCTTGGCTTTAGTGGTACGCTCACCACGTATGGCAATACCACTACGCCTACAGCACCCGCTTTTTCCAATGGCCCCTCCGCTGATGGCCTCACCAACGCGTCTACTCTCTTCGTGCCGATGGCTGATAGCTTGGTAATCGACCTGAAAACGGCGCTTGAGATTGCCCTTAGCGAGAACCCCACGGTGAAGGTGGCCGATATGGAGATCGAGAAGAAGCAGTACGCGAAGAAAGTAGCTTATGGCAGCTTGATGCCCCAGGTGGACCTGATAGGTCTCTACCAGCGTGCCATCGAACGGCAGACCGTCTACTTCGATGAGGGGTTCGGTTTTGGCGGAGGCGACATCGATCCCACACAGTACACCCCCGAGGAGCTGCAGGTCATGCAGGTGCTGGGTAAGATGATGGGCGGTGGTGGCGGCAAGGATTCGTCGTCAGAGGGGATTCAGATGGGCCGCTTTAACGTCTGGTCGGCCGGTATGAACGTGAGCCTCCCCCTCGTGGTTCCCTCTCTGTGGAAGAACATTCAAATGAGCGAGGTGGATATCCATATCGCCATGGAGCAGGCCCGCGGGTCGCGGATCAACTTGGTGAACCAGGTGAAGAAGGCATTCTATAGCCTCTTGCTGGCACAGGATAGCTACCGCGTCTTCAAAAAGACCTACGAGACCGACTCGATTAACCTCGTGAATATTCGCAACCGCTACGACCAGGGGGTGGTGGCGGAGTATGATGTGATTACGGCTGACGTGCGACTGAAGAGCTTGATTCCCAATATACTTCAGTCGGAGAACATGATGAAGATCGCCGACCTGCAGCTGAAGATGCTGATGGGAATCGATTCGGAGGTGCCGATTAAGATAGAGGGGTCACTCGACCAGTACAGAAGCACCCTGTTTGATGCCGTGATCCCCATGGACACGTCACTTGTAAATAATAGCGATATCAAGCAGTTCGACCTGCAGGCCAAGCAGTTGCAGAACGTTCACGAGCTGCAGAAGCTGCAGTACGCGCCATCGCTGGTCTCTTCGTTCAACTGGACATACATGAGCCAGAACAACGATTTTCGATTCCGGGATTACCGCTGGGACCCCTATTCCATGCTGGGATTCACCCTGCAGATACCCATTTTTAGCGGTGGGAAACGGTACTACAACGTGAAGCAGTCGCAAATGCAGCTCTGGCAGCTGGATGAACAGCGCAAAGAGGTGGAGCGGGGACTGAAGCTCACCATCAAGAACAATTATAACTTAATCAACAAGAACATCGAGCAGGTCGTGGCCACCGAGTCGTCCGTGGCGCAAGCCCGCAAAGGGCAAGAGATCACGCTCAAGCGTTACGAAACCGGTATGGGTACTATCGTGGAGGTGAACGCGGCGGCCTTGGCGGTTGTCAGTGCCGAGCTACAGTACAGGAACGCGATATATGACTACCTGGCTGCTAAAGCCGATTTGGAAAAGGTGCTGGGGTATGATATCGAGCCGGTTAACTTCGATTGACAATAAACTATATAACGAATTATATGAGACGATACAGCGTGTTAACGATTACCCCGCTTTTGGCAGCCGTGCTGCTGGTTTCTTGCGGTGAGATGAGTCGCACAGGACGTCCCGGGCAGGAGGCTCAGGAGGAGATTGTAGAAAAATCAAAGGTGCGGGTGGAAGAGGTACGGCTGATGCCGGTAGATGAGGTAGCCGCATTCACGGCCACGGTTGAAGCCGATAAGGTGAATAACATCACTCCCGCGATGGGCGGGAGGATCCGTGAGATCAAGGTGGATGTGGGTAGCCGGGTGAGCAAGGGACAAGTCCTGGTGAAAATGGATCAGGCCACCCTGTCGCAACAACAGACGCAGGTAGCTACCCTACGCCGCGACTATGAACGGTACAAGGAGTTGTACGAGGTAGGGGGTATCTCTAAGCAGCAGATCGACCAGATCAAAGCGCAGCTGGACGTGGCCGAGTACGCGTTGAGCAGCCTCGACGAGAATACCACCCTCACCGCGCCCATCAGCGGTATTGTTACTGCCCGCAACTACGACCCGGGTGACGTGGCCATGCAGATTCCCATACTCACCATTGAGAGCATTAATCCGGTGAAGGTGAAGGTGAACGTCTCCGAATCCTATTATAACCGGGTGACCAAGGGTATGCCGGTAGAGGTGGTGGCAGACGCACTGGGCGATGCGCTGTTCCAGGGTAATGTCTCCTTGATTCATCCTACAATCGACCCCGTATCACACACGTTCACCGTGGAGGTGTCGGTGGCCAATAGCGAGCAACTGTTGCGTCCCGGTATGTTCGCCCGGGTTCGCATGCATTTCGGGACTAACGAACGTCCACTGTTGCCCGACTACGCGGTGTTGAAGCAGCTGGGATCCAATGATCGCTACGTCTTCGTGGAGAAGGCGGGAAAAGCTATTCACACACCGGTGGAGCTGGGGATACGCCTGGACGATAAGTACGAGATACTCTCCGGGTTGCAGCCAGGCGATAAGGTAATCGTCCATGGGAACACCGGGCTGATTGATGGAGATGAAGTGGAAGTTGTTCAATAAAAAAGCCGTATGAAACTACATGAAACCGCTGTAAGAAAACCTGTCGCCACCGCGTTGATCTTTATTGGGGTGGTGCTGATAGGTATCCTTTTTTACACGCGACTGCCCATCGACCTTTACCCTGAAATCGATCTGAATATCGTCACCGTGATGACTTCTTACTCGGGTGCGGGTGCGGAAGACGTGGAAGAGAATGTGACACGCCCCCTGGAAGACGTGTTGAACTCTACCGAGAAGCTAAAGGAGATCTACTCGACCTCGAAAGATGGGGTGTCGATGATTATATTGGAGTTCGATTTTGGCACCGATATGAACGCCGTCATGAATGACGTGCGCGACAAGGTGGGCCTCATAGCAGGGTTCTTGCCCGATGGCACGGAGGATCCCATGATCATGAAGTTTAGTTCCGATATGGTTCCGGTGATGGTGCTCTCGGCCACGGCCGAGCAGAGCTCCGGGGCACTCTATAAGATCTTGGATGAGCAGGTAGCCAACCCCCTCAACCGGATTAGCGGCGTGGGAACCGTGTCGGTGGGGGGAGCTCCCCAGCGGGAGATACAGGTGAACGTGGTTCCCGCCAAGCTAGAGGCGTACAACATTTCGTTGGAACAGATCGCGCAGGTAATCGCGACGGAGAACGTGAACGTGCCGGCGGGGGACTTCGATATCGGTACGCAGACCTACATGTTGCGCCTTGAAGGTGAGTTCAAGGAGAGCCGTGACCTGAATGATATCATCGTTGGAAATAACCGGGGAAAGGCTGTCTACCTCCGCGACGTGGCCACGGTGGTCGACACCCTGGAGTCCCGAGTGCAGGAGAACTACACGAACGGGAGACGGAGTGCCAGTATTGTCATTCAAAAGCAGTCAGGCGCCAACACGGTAGACATCGCGAACACGGTAAAGAAGCAGCTCCCCGAGTTGCAAAAGAACCTGCCGCCCGATATCCAAATCGTAGCGGTGATGGACTCGTCGGAGTACATTCGAGTCTCGATTAACAGCCTGTTGGAGACCATATTGCTGGCGCTAATCATCGTGGGGCTGGTGGTACTTTTCTTCCTGGGGAGGTGGCGTGCGACCATTATTATCATGGTGGCCATCCCTATCTCGCTCATCGGGTCGTTTATCTACCTTTACCTCACCGGCAACACCATCAACATCATCTCGCTTTCGGCGCTCTCGATCACGATAGGGCTGGTGGTGGACGACGCCATCGTGGTGCTGGAGAACATCACCTCGCACCTCGAGCGGGGGAGCCGTCCGAGGCAAGCGGCTATCTATGGCACGGAAGAGGTCTCCCTTTCGGTTATCGCATCCACGTTGACGATTATTGCCGTCTTCTTACCGATGACCATGGTGGGCGGTTTCGCCGGCGTGATGTTCAAGCAGCTGGGCTGGATGGTCTCCATCATCATCACCCTATCGCTGATCATCTCGCTGTCGCTAACCCCCATGATGAGCGCTTTCATGATGCGCTCGTCCGAAGAGATGAAGGTAAATCGTTTCGACCGCTGGTACAGCAGGCGTATCTTGCCGCTTCTCGATGGGTTAGACCACTGGTATTCAAAGTTGGTGAACAGGGTGTCGAGGAAGCGGGGGGTGGCTTTCTTTACGGTGGTATTGATTTTTGTCGTTAGTCTGGTGATCAGTATCATTACCTTAAAGACCGAGTTTATGCCGGCGTCCGATAACAATGCCATCTCCATGACCTTAGAGTTGCCCACGGGTACCCGTATGGAGGTGGCTCGTGATATGGGGCACCGGGTAGCACGAGCCCTGGAAGCTAAGTATCCCGAGATCGAGATCATATCGTTTAACGCGGGTACGGCGAGTGAGAGCAACGTCTTCGCGGCGATGCAGAGCACTGCTTCCCATATCGTTTCGTTCACGATGCGACTAACCGAGGCGAAGAATCGGAGTAAAACCATTTACGATGTATCGGAAGAGATCAGGAACGATCTGGCGAAAATGCCTGAGTTACATCGTTTTCGGGTTCAACCGGGCGGAGGCATGGGGATGACTGCTGGAAGCAATGTCGAACTCGACATCTATGGGTATGACCTGGCCACGACCGACCAGTTGGCCGCCGAGTTGAAGCAACTCATGGAAGGGGTGGATGGGTTACGGGATATTACCATCTCCAGGGAGGATTACCGGATGGAGTACCAGATTCAGTTCGACCGGGAAAAGCTCTCGCTGAATGGTTTGACCATGTACACGGCTGCCAACGCGGTGAGGAACCGGGTTAACGGTCTCACCATGTCGCGTTACCGCGAAGAGGGAGAGGAGTACGATATCCGCGTTCGTTTTGATGAACAGTATCGGCAGTCCATTGAGGATATAGAAAATATATTGATTTATAACCCGATGGGGGTTGGCGTACGGGTACGTGACTTGGGCAGGGTTGTGGAGAGTTCCTCCTTGCCCAAGATAAACAGGCAAGATCGGCAGCGTATCGTAACGGTTGCCGGTACCATATACGGGCGTGCGCTGAGTGAAGTGGTGGGTGATGTGAATGAACTGCTGGCCGAAGTCACTCTTCCAGAGGGTGTGCAGGTGGAGATGTCCGGGTCGCTGGAAGACCAACAGGAGGCTTTCCAGGAGCTGGGGTTCCTGTTGATAGTCGTTACCCTGTTGGTTTACATCGTGCTGGCCTCCCAGTTCGAATCGCTTATCTACCCGTTCATGATTATCCTTACCATACCGTTCGCGTTCACCGGGTCGCTCCTGTTGCTCGCGATCACGGGGCAACCGTTGGGTATCATGGGGCTCGTGGGGGTAATCATGCTCGTGGGAATGGTGGTCAAGAACGGTATCGTTTTGATTGACTACATCAACTTGAACAGGGAGCGGGGTATGTCCATCATCACTGCCGTGGTGCACGGGGGGCGCTCAAGGCTTCGTCCCGTGCTGATGACCTCCCTCACGACCATCCTGGGAATGGTTCCTCTCGCGATTGGGACGGGGCAAGGCTCGGAGATGTGGAAATCGCTGGGAATCTCTATTATCGGGGGGATGACCTTTGCCACGATTATCACGCTGGTGTTGATTCCCGCCATTTACACCATGATGGCCGGTCACGGTATGCGTAGGAGTCGCCGCGCTCATCACAGGAAGCTGTTGGCGCGGAGATGAACTTAATCATCAAAGGTTTCATGAACTTTAATATAAAGATAGTACAATCGCATGAAAGCAGTAATGATAGTGATGGACCAGGCGCATTATGACCAGGTGGTGCAAGAGTTGGCCTCCCTCAATATCCGGGGTTTCACCTCATGGAAAGAGGTGTACGGTAAGGGGAGCAAGGATGGGATACCGCACTACGGCACGCATGCCTGGCCCTCCATCAATAACGCCATCCTCACGGTGGTGGAGGATGACCGGGTGCCCCTTCTGTTGAACTACCTCAAGGAGGAGGATAAGAGGTCGGTTCACCTGGGCCTGCGGGCCTTCGTTTGGAATATCGAGGAGATGATTTAATAGGTGAAAGTAAAGCGGTATTCGCTCCGGTTGCCCGCCCCGTCGGTCGCTGTGAATAGGAGCTCTTGTCGCTCCCCCTTGTTTAACCGGCTATCGTCGAAACGATAGGTGTAGAGGGTCGACTTCGAGTCGTGGGTGAACAGCACGAACCGCCCGTTTATCTCCCCCCGGAACGAGGCGATACCGCTCTTGTCATCCCTTAACCTGATTCGGATACGGCGCTGATTGACCCAGTTGCCCGGTTCCACGGGCGTGATCGTGGGTGGTACCGTGTCGGCCGCCACCGCGTAGCAGCCTCCCAGTTCGCGTATGGGTAACCGCAATCCCCCACGGGCGTAATTGCCGCCTATCCAGCTCTCCGACCCGTTTTTATGGACTTGCACGATGCCGTAGTTCCCCTTCTCGAGGAGGGTATCGGTGTGCAACCCGATCCACATCTCCCCTTGGCCATGGAGTGGTACGGGACGATCGTTCACCTGGTGCAGGTTGGAATAATACTCCCTGTTCTCGGTGGCCAAGTGGGTGAAGCAGATGTCATTGTACAGGTTACCGTCAGGGATTCGCAGGGTGAACCCCGGCTCCATGTAGGCGTTCGGGAACCTCCATGCCATCCACTGTTTACAGGGAGGCTCAAATGGGATGGGTTGCTCCTGCCCGTTTACCGTGAAACGATAGGTAAGCCGGTTCCCCGAGTGATCTTCCAACTCGTACCTGAACGCGTACGGCCTCTCCTCGTTAATATCGATATACCCCCGGTTCTTGGTCTCGTATAACGGGAGCCTGTTGCCCGGCTCAACGAACGACTTCATATAGAACGAGCGGTTGTTTTTCCAATCCTCGAAATCGGTGAACGAGTTGAGCATCCGGGTGTCGGCGAACGAGAACCGGCGTATCGTGCTGCTGAATACCAACTCGTCGTCCACGAACAGCCGAACGTGCTTTACCCCGTATATGTTGCTTTGACCATCCATTCGGTCGTACGCTTTCACCCCCACGCCTAACTGCCCCCAGGCGTTAATGGCTTGTCCCAGCCCCGAAGGGTTGCCCGCGCCATCGCTCCTAATCGTTAGCCTTAACGGCTCCTGGCTACCGTTCACCACCCCTTTACCGGCAACCGGGTAGAAGGCGATCCCCCTCAGGTCGGGTTTACGGGTATCACTGATCGCGGGCAAGAACTCTAGCGCGTCCAACGGTTCTTCCGTGCGGGTATCCCTGATCTCGAAATGGAGGTGCGGTCCACCCGAGTTACCCGTGTTCCCGCTCAGGGCAATCTGCTCCCCTCGTTTCACCGGAAGGGTGCCTTCACTAGGGTAGAGGTTCACTTGAAAGCTTTCCAGCTCGTACTGTTTGTCGATGACCCACCGGGAGATGGTGTCGGAAAAGCTGTTCAAATGCGCGTAAACGCTGGTGTGTCCGGTGGAGGGGTGATCAATGTAGAGTGCCAACCCGTACCCACCGGGGGATACGCTGATGCGCGACACGTAACCATCCTCGATCGCGACAACCGTCTGGTTGGTTACCTGCTGCGTTTTAAAGTCGAGGCCCGAGTGAAAGTGGTTGCTTCGAAGCTCACCGAAGTTTCCGCTCAAGGCGGGTGGGATGGTCAGGGGGTATAGGTACTGTTGTGAATGGGCGAAAAGGGGGGTAATAATACCGAGCAAGCAGACGAGCACAAAGCGAAATATTCTCATTACAACGTTCTTTTTCCAGTTTCCTTTATAAAACGCGAATATAGCCATTTTCTATTTATCGACAGGCAACCCTTTATGTTTGGTAAACCCTGCCTCCCGTCTTATGGGAATGGGTAACCTTACAACTCCTCTCTCTTAACCCGTGAAACCTTTCTTAACATTAGTTAAATAAATATAAAACACAAAATCGTTTAGTACTTTGTATTGCATAATACCTTGCTTGGTGTATCTTTGTGTTGATAAACAGAAAAAGATGAATATAGAGAACACGCAACGTCAAATGCGAAAGGGTGTTTTGGAGTATTGCATCCTTTCCATCATCCGCCGTAACGATGAGGCGTACCCCGGGGATATCATTGACGAGATGAAGGGGGCGGGCTTGCAGCTCTTTGAGGGAACCCTGTACCCCCTGCTTAACCGGCTGAAGAACGGTGGTTTTCTCTCTTACCGCTGGGTTGAAAGCACGTCGGGACCTCCCCGGAAATACTTTCGGTTAACCGAGAAGGGGGAGCAGTTTTACGTGCTTCTTGAGTCCACCTGGAACGAACTGGTATCAGGGGTAGAGGTGTTGACCGCGGAGAGGTAAAGTGTATTAACATTAGAATCACAATCACACGTAACGTATATGAAGAAAGTAATCAACATTAATTTTCAAGGACAGATCATCGCTATTGAAGAGGACGCCTACGAGGTATTAAAGCACTACATCGATAGCCTTAAAATCTATTTTTCGCGTGAAGAGGATAGCGACGAAATCGTGAACGACATCGAATGTCGTATCGCGGAGCTTTTCGGTAACCGCCTGAAGCATGGAACTCCCTGCATCACCGTTGAAGATGTGGAGGCGATTATCACGAGTATCGGTCGACCCAGCGATTTCGATCCCGATTACGAGGAGACGGCTCGGGAAACCTCTCGAGATCAAAGTGAAACTCAAGGTGCACGGGGAAAATCACGGGAAGAGACAAGTGGGGAGGAGCCCCGCAAGCTGTACCGCAACTCTAGCGACCAGATAATCGGCGGTGTCTGTGGTGGATTGGCCCACTTTTTCAAGGTTGACCCTGCCTGGATTCGCATCCTTTTCGTGATCTTGTTCGGTGTCCTCTTTTTGGTTTACATTGTATTGTGGATCGTGCTGAAGGCAAAGCCCTTAGGGTCGAACGTTGCCAGGCGGTTTTACAGGAACCCTAACGACAAGCTACTAGGCGGCGTTTGCGGTGGGTTGGCCGCTTACTTCAAGGTCGATTCGTGGATTGTCAGGGTCCTGTTTCTCTTGCCGTTAATCTTGAACGTGATGGGGGTAATCTCCCTGTTGCCCCTGAACCGGGTGGTTGATCATGTCGGTTTCAATTTCAATATTACCCCAGGCATATTGTTGCTATATATCGTGTTATGGATTATTATTCCCGAGGCGAAGACGGTAAAGCAGAAGTTAGAGATGATGGGTGAGGAGGAGTACATTCAGTCTATAAGAGATCGGGTTAATGAAAACATGATGGGTAGTAAAAGCCGTCCCGAAAGCGATACTTCCACCGGTTTCTCTCCTGGCTCTTCCTCTGGCTACGCTTCTGTTCCCATGTCTGATTCCTCGGCTCCTCCTTCGATGGGAGAGATGCGCCCAGAGCCTCCCGTTTCCGGGTCGACAGTTTACCCTCCTCATTTCGGCTCTCGTTCTACACCGGGAGGATCCTTCCCTCCGAGTCCCGAGCCCGCGCCTGCCTCTGGTTCCGCCTCTGCTTCCGCACCCACGTCTGCACCTGAGCCCACGACCGCACGTTCGGGTTGCTTGAACGCCCTTATCATATCGGGAAAAATCGTTCTATTCCTGCTCGTCGGTCTGTTTACCTTGGTGCTGTTTAGTCTCTTTGTCGGGTTCTTGTTCGCCCGTGTGCCATGGATACCCTTCAAAACACTCTTTTTAGCCCCGGGCTTCGAGTCCCATTTGTTGATTACCTCGTTTTGCTTGCTTTTTGGGGTGCCCTTTGTTGCCCTTGTAACTTGGCTTATCCGACGGGTTATGAAAGCCAAGTCACGTCCCGTTATAGGGATTGTGGCCACACTGCTTTGGGTGTGCGGGTTGGTAAGCGCTGGTTTGTTGGCAACGCGGGTAGCCAATAAGTTCAAGCTGGAGTACACCCGTGGAAAATACGTGCATATTGCTCCAGTTAGCGCGAACAAGATGTACGTGGAGATGATACCCTACGAAAATGATTGTATAGCGTTTCCAGCAAGGGGTTTTTGGGGTCGTGATATCCGCACGCTACGGTCCTTTAACGAGTTTAACGATCGTTTTGTTTTGCCTTATTATACGGCCAACGAGGATTCGCTCCTCTTTACCAACATCAACATTGAGGTGCGTCCTAGTTTCGACTCGCTTTTTCACGTGTTTACCGTTGCCACTGGGCGTGGCCATGCCCAGTGTAACGTGGAGGCCAATGTGGCGCAATTCCACTACCCGATTACCCAGAACGACTCCGTGCTTTTCCTGCCCGAATTCCTTTCGGTTCCCGTTGAACAGGGTTTTCGGAACCAGGGCATCAAGGTGGAGATACTGGTTCCCGCTGGGAAGACCATTGAGGTGAGCGATGCGTTTGATGAGTATAGAAACAGGAACACGCCCGATATGTACCGCAAACGGACGTGGTGGAGATGACAGTACATCTCTTGTCCCGGCAATAAAATAAAACGACCAAATGTTCGTTTGTTTCCAAAAAACTCGTATCTTTGCATCCGCGAATTACGAAAAGTGGATCGCGAAATGACATATTGTGGAAGGCCCAGATGGCGGAATTGGTAGACGCGCTAGTTTCAGGGACTAGTGTTGGCAACAACGTGCAGGTTCGACCCCTGTTCTGGGCACCCCAATCGCGCAGGTGGTGAAATTGGTA